>JASHYW010000174.1 GCA_030042885.1 Streptosporangiaceae bacterium
TGCGAGCCGGTATCTGGCTCGGCCTGCTGACGGCCGCGCAGGTCTTCATCGGGGAAGAACTGCTGGTGGACACGGCCGTGGCCACCGGGGTGATCCTGGTGGTGCTCGCCCTCAGCCAGCCGCGGGCGGCCATCAAGGCGCTGACCGGCAGGGCCTGGGCGATCCTCGCGGGCCTGGGTACCGCGATCGCGCTCGCCGCCGTGATCTGCGGTTACCCGCTATGGGTACAGTTCCGCGGTCCGCTCCGCGAGCACGGCAGCCCGTGGACGGTGCCCGAGTTCCACAGCTACCTGTATGGCTTCGTGACCCCGTCCGGGGCTCTGCTGTTCCACACGGCCTCCAGCGCGGCCATCGCGGCCCACTACCCCGAGCCGCGGCCCGAGTACCTGGCCTACCTGGGCTGGCCGCTGCTCATCGTCGCGCTGGCCGCCGCGGTGGCCTTCTGGCGGGATCCGAAGGTGCGGCTGACCGCCTTGACCTTCGCGATCCTGGAACTGTTCACCCTCGGCGCGGTCAGCCCGCGCCACGGGATCAGCTACCCGGCCGCCCTGCTGCCGTGGCACTGGCTGCAGGGCCTGCCCGTTCTGTCCCAGGTGCTGCCGGACCGGTTCTCCATCCTCGCGGACGGGGCGGCGGCCGCCTTGCTCGCGTTCGCGCTCGACCGGGCGCGGCTGCTGGCGTCGCGCACCAGGCACGGGCGGCTCATCGGGGCGCTCGCTACCGCGGTGGCGGTGCTAGCCGTGCTGCCCCTGGTCCCGCGGCCGGTGCCCGCCCAGGCCGTCGGCCAGGCCCCGGCCGGCTGGCAGACGGCCTTCGCCGAGCTGAGGCTGGCGTCCGACGCGCGCGTGCTGGTCATCCCCGATCTGTATTACGGGTTGCGCTGGCAGGCGGAGACCGGCGTCCCCGGCTCGATGGTCGGCGGCGGCGACTTCGTCGAGCCCGGTAAGACCGGTCAGGCCACTAGCTATATTTACAATCGGCTGAGCACGGCCAGGTATCTCACTACGCTGTGGCAGGGGTCACGGATCGGGCGTGCGCCGTCACAGTCCCAGATCCGCCAGGATCTCGCGTACTGGCGGCTTTCGGCTATCGTCACGGTCACCGGCCTGAACTCGCGGCTCGCGCGCTTCCTGACCCGCGAGTTCGGCCAGCCTGCGGTGCAGGTGGGCGAGGTGCTCGCGTGGCGGATTCTCTCAGGCCGGGCTCCGCCCGGTAAGTTATCTGCTCGACGAAGGGACATATCGCCTGATGGCTGAGACGATCGTCATAACCGGGGGGGCCGGGTTCCTTGGCTCGCACCTGTCGGAGCGGCTGCTGGCCGACGGGTGCTCGGTAGTCTGCCTTGATAACTACTGCACCGGGACTCCGGCCAACGTGGCGCACCTGATCGAGAATCCGGGCTTCCGGCTGATCCGCTACGACGTTACCGAGTACCTGCACGTAGGCGGGCCGGTGGACACGGTGCTCCACTTCGCGTCCCCGGCAAGCCCGGTCGACTATCTGGAGCTGCCGATCGAGACGCTCAAGGTCGGCTCGATCGGGACCATGCACGCGCTCGGGCTGGCGCGGGAGAAGGGCGCGCGCTTCCTGCTCGCCTCCACCTCCGAGGTCTACGGCGATCCCCTGGTTCACCCGCAGGGCGAGGACTACTGGGGCAACGTGAACCCGGTCGGCCCGCGGGGCGTCTACGACGAGGCGAAGCGGTTCGCCGAGGCGATGACCGTCGCCTACCGCAAGAACCATGGCGTGGACACCAAGATTGTCCGCATCTTCAACACCTACGGCCCGCGCATGCGGCCGAACGACGGACGCGCGATTCCCACGTTCATCAGCCAGGCGCTGCGGGGCGAGCCGATCACGGTGGCCGGGGACGGCAGCCAGACCCGGTCGGTCTGCTACGTCAGTGACCTCATCGAGGGCATCCTGCGGCTGCTGCGGTCGTCGCATCCCGGCCCGATGAACATCGGGAACCCCAGCGAGCTGTCGGTGCTGGAACTGGCCGAGATTATCAAGCGCAGGACGGGGTCGCAGTCGCCGATCACGTTCATCGCGCGTCCCCAGGACGACCCGATGGTGCGGCAGCCGCGGATCGACCTCGCCCGCGAGGTCCTCGGCTGGAAGCCCGAGGTCGGCCTGGAGGAAGGCCTGGAACGCACCATCGAGTGGTTCCGCGAGTACATAGGATGACGCGCGCCGTGAAGCTCTCCATCCTGGTCCCCGTGTACAACGAGGTCAAGACCGTACAGCGCACCATCAAGCGGGTGCTTGACGTCAGCTTCCCCTGCCAGGTGGAGGTGGTGATCGTCGACGACGCGAGCACCGACGGAACGGCTGAGATCATCGATCAGCTGCACGACGAGCGGCTGATCAAGCTCAGGCACCCGGCGAACCGGGGCAAGACAGCCGCCATCCTCACCGCGGCGGCGGCCGCGACCGGGGATTTCATGGTGCCGCTTGATGCCGACCTGGAATACCAGCCGGAAGAGATCCCGACGCTGCTCGAGCCGGTGCTGAGCGGCGAGGCGGAGGTGGTTTACGGCAGCCGGGGCTTCGGCAGCCATTCGGCCTATTCCTTCTGGTACGTCATGGGCAACAAGGCCGTGACCACCTTCGCGAACATCCTGTTCAACGCCTATATCGCCGACCTTGAGACATGCTTCAAGCTCATGCCTCTCGATCTGCTGCGCAGCCTGAACATCACCTCGAGCGGATTCGGCATGGAAGCCGAGATCACCGGCAAGCTGCTCGCTCGCGGGATCCGCCCGTTCGAGGTGCCGATCACCTACCGGGCCCGCAGCCGTGAGGCGGGCAAGAAGATCACCTGGCGGGACGGGGTGCAAGCGGTGTGGATACTGGCCCGGATCCGCCTGGCGAAGCGGCCCGCGAGGTGAAGGAAATCAGGGGCGACCAGCAGATTCAGTGCGAAGTCCTGGTTGCGCTGGCCGAATGCCGAAATCACCGGAAGTGGTTCGCCGGCTTCGCCAAGCCCTACCTGGGCGACCGCCCGATCGAGATTGGCAGCGGGCTGGGTGACTACGCGCGGGAATGGATCCCGCTGGTCAGCCAGTTCACCGCCACCGACGCGGACGAGACCATGGTCATCGGGCTGAAGAGGGAACTGGCCGGATACTCGCACGTGGACGTGCGCCAGATCTGGCTGCCGACCACGGCTCAGGCCGGCCATTCCTGCCTGATCTCCTACAACGTGCTCGAGCACATCGAGGATCATGTCGGGGCCCTGCGCAGCATGGCCGGGCTCGTCCGGCGCGACGGCTACCTCGTCCTGGTGTGCCCGGCGTTCCCGTTCGCGATGAG
>JASHYW010000175.1 GCA_030042885.1 Streptosporangiaceae bacterium
GCGCCATCACGTCCTTCAGGCACTCGGTCCGCGGCCTCAGCTCCGGCGGCATTCCCGCGTACCGCGGATCGGCCGACTGGGACAGCGGGTCGTCGTCGGCGATCGGCGGCGGCGGCACGTCGTAGGAGCGGCGCCACAGCATGAACTGCTCGTCGCCGAACTCCTGCCTGGTCCTGGTCTTGTCCTTGCCCTGCAGCGCGCCGTAGTGCCGCTCGTTCAGCCGCCAGGACCTGCGCACCGGCAGCCAGAGCAGGCCCGCCTCCTCCAGCGTGATGTTGGCGGTCTGGATAGCGCGGGTCAGCACCGAGGTGTGCACCACCTCGGGCCTGAGCCCGGACCGGACCAGCAGCTTGCCGCCGTTGACGGCCTCCTGCACGCCGGCCTCGGAGAGCCCGACGTCCACCCAGCCGGTGAACAGGCCCTTCGCGTTCCACTCGCTCTCGCCATGACGATGCAGCACCAGAGTCCTCATGTCGGCAAGCCTAGTGCTTCCCGGGCCGGGGAACAGGCCGTGCCCCGGCGGGGTTGGTTAGAGCGTGCATGACGTGCCGCGACGCAGACCCAGGAGCCCCCGGCGGATCGCGACCATCAGCCTTCATACCTCACCGCTCGACCAGCCGGGCACCGGCGATGCGGGCGGGCTCAACGTCTACGTGGTCGAGGTGTCCAAGCGCCTCGCCGACCGCGGCATCGAGGTCGAGATCTTCACCCGCGCGGTCTGCCGCGACACGCCGCCCGCGGTGGAGCTCGTGCCGGGCGTGCTGGTACGCAACGTGGTGGCTGGGCCCTTCGAGGAGCTCGACAAGAACGCCCTGCCCGGGCAGATCTGCCCGTTCACCTTCGAGGTCCTGCGCACCGAGGCCGCCTACGCGCCCGGCCGGTACGACCTGCTGCATGCGCACTACTGGCTGTCCGGCCAGGTCGCGGCGGTGGCCAAGGAACGCTGGGGGGTCCCGCTCATCCAGTCCATGCACACCCTGGGCAAGGTGAAGAACCTGGCCCTGGCGGCCGGCGACTGCGCCGAGCCCGCGGCGCGGATCCGCGGTGAGGCCGAGGTGACGGCGGCCGCCGACCGGCTGGTGGCCAACACGGACACCGAGGCGCGCCAGCTCATCGAGCTGTACGGTGCTGACCCCTGGCGGGTCGAGACGGTCAGCCCGGGCGTGGACCTGTCGGTGTTCCGTCCCGGTCCCGCCGCGGCGGCCCGCGGAAGGCTCGGGCTGCCGGCCGACGCGGTGGTGCTGGTCTTCGCGGGCCGGATCCAGCCGCTGAAAGGACCGGACATCGTGCTGCACGCCGCGGCGGAGCTGCTGCGGTCCCGCCCGGCCCTGGCGGGCCGGCTGGTCGTGGTCATCGTGGGCGGCCCGAGCGGCTCCGAGGTCGGCGCGCCCGGGCGGCTGGACGGCCTGGCGGCCGGGCTGGGCATCGCCGATCAGGTCCGGCTGGAGCCGCCGTGCCCGCAGCCCGAGCTGGCCGACTGGTACCGCGCTGCGACCGTGGTGCTCGTGCCGTCGCACTCCGAATCGTTCGGCCTGGTCGCGCTGGAGGCTCAGGGCTGCGGCACGCCGGTGGTCGCCGCCGCGGTCGGCGGGCTCCGCACTGCGGTCCGGGATGGTTACTCCGGCGTCCTGGTGGAAGGCCACGATCCCGTAGTCTGGGCGCGCGTGCTCGGGGAGCTCATCGACTCGCCGGCGCGGCTGGCGGAGCTCTCCCGCGGCGCCAAGGAACACGCGTCCGGTTTCGGCTGGCCGACGACGGCCGGCCGGCTGATCGGCGTGTATACCAACGCGATGAACTCCGTCCGGTACGACGCTGCCATGAGCCAGAGCCTGTATACCGGAGCAATGAACCATACAGCCACGGCCGTCAACGCATGAGCGGGAGCGCAGAGCGAGCGGGGGACACAGCATGACCGCCAACCCGCCGCCTTCCGCCGGGACGGCCCCGGGCACCGGTCCATCCCCCGCCGCCAACACGGCCGCCGACGCCGTGGAGACCGCGCTGCGCGAACTTGGCCTGTCCTACGAGAGCCCCCGGCCCGGCGCCTACCTGGTGCGGCTGGAAGGCCAGCACAAGCTGGCCACCATGACCTGGCTCATCGTGGGCGTGCACAGCCTGAGCGTGGAGGCGTTCTTCTGCCGTCAGCCCGATGAGAACCATGAGGCCTTCTACCGCTTCCTGCTGGAGCGCAACGGGGGCATGTACGGGGTCCACTTCAGCCTCGACCAGGTGGGCGACGTCTACCTGACCGGCAGGGTCCCGCTGAGCGCAATCAGCACACCGGACATCGACCGGCTGCTCGGCTGCGTGCTCAGCTACTCCGACGACAACTTCGACACGGCCCTGGAACTCGGTTTCGCGTCCTCGATCCGGCGGGAATGGGCCTGGCGGGCCAAGCGCGGCGAATCCCTGGCCAACCTGCGGGCGTTCGCCCGCTTCGCCGACCCTGACCGCTAAGCCTGTGCTGGGTTACGGCGAATGGCGCCGGGGCGCAGCCCCGGCGGCCGCGCGGCCCGCGAGGGGCCGTAGGTCCCTCCGGCCGCGCGATATTACGGCGAGGTACCGCAGCGGGGCGCGAAGCGCAGCGGGGGGTTCCGGGGGGCTTTACGGGTTCGTCCCCCCGGGCCAGCACCGCTATTCGGTGGGCCGCATAACGGGTACATTGACGACCGTGAACCGGTTGGGTGATCTTGAACGCGCCATCATGGACGTGCTCTGGGAAACTGACGCTCCTCTCACGGTGCGAGAGGTCAGTGCTAGGCTGACCGAACGTAATCTAGCTCACACCACCGTGATGACGGTGCTCGACAGGCTCGCCAAGAAAGGATTCGCCAGGCGGCAGCGCGACGGGCGGGCCTGGCGGTATTGTCCTGCAGCGACCCGAGAGACATACGTGACCGAGCTCATGCTGACCGCGCTGGATCAGACCGGTGACCGCACGGCCGCGCTGACCCGGTTCGCGCAGTCCGTCTCCGGCGTCGAGGCAGACGTGCTGCGCGACGCCCTGGAGGTTATCGAAGGTGACGGCGTAGGAGATGAAAGGACTGGCTGACGCGGCGCTGCTCGCTGCGGTCACCATGGGGAGCATGCTCGGAGCCTCGGCGCTGGCGCAAGCCAGCTGGCCGCGCCGGTCGCCGGCCGCGGCTATCCTGCTGTGGCAGGCGCTCGGCCTGGCCGGGGGACTGGCCGCCGTCGGCACGCTGGTCGGCCTGGGCCTGCCCGGCGGCAGGCTCGGTGTGGCCCGCTCCGTCCTGCACCTCGGCACCGTGTTCCGGGCCGGTACCGCGTTCCGGCTCCCGGTCGCCCTCGGCGCGATGCCGGCCATCCTGGTGGCTTTCCGGCTGACCTGCCTGGCCACGGGACTGGCCCTGTTCGCATCGCTGTGCTGGGTGCTCGTCGCGGCATCGGCCGCGGTCCTGCAGGCCAGGCGGAGGCAGCGGGCCCTGCTCGCGCTGCTCGCCCACGGCGACCCTAAGGTGCCCGGGGCACTGGTGGTCGACCATCCCAGCGCGGCGGCCTACTGCCTGCCCGGGCTGCGGTCGCCGATCGTCGTGGTCAGCGTCGGCACGCTCCGGCTGCTCGGCCGGGGCGAGCTGGCCGCCGTGCTCGCACACGAGCGTGCTCACCTGCGCGAACGCCATGACCTGGTGCTGTTGCCGTTCACCGCGCTGCGGCGCGCGTTCCCCCGGTCCGCTATGTGCGCCGAAGCTCACCGCGCGGTGGCGCTGCTGGTCGAGATGCTCGCCGATGACCGCGCCCTGCGGGCGCGTCCGGCCCGGGAACTGGTGTCCGCGCTGGTGCGGTTCGGCACCGCTGGTGCCTGCCCGGCGCCGGCCGGCGCGCTGGCCGCCACCGGCGCAACAGGGGCAC
>JASHYW010000176.1 GCA_030042885.1 Streptosporangiaceae bacterium
ACTGTTCTTCGACACCATCATCGTGTGCAGTGTGACCGGCTCCACCCAGGCCGGGATGATCGCCGGCTTTGCCGGCCAGGATCGCCCGCGGCGGGTGATCGGCATCGACGCGTCGGCCAAGATCGAGGAGACCCTGGCCCAGGTCGCGAAGATCGCCAGGAACACGGCCGAGCTCATCGGCCTGGGCCGGGAACTGCAGGACGACGAGATCACCGTGCTGGAGGGCTGGGCCGGTGACTACTACGGCATCCCGGTGCGGTCCACGCTGGACGCGATCCGGCTGACCGGGCGCCTGGAGGGCATGATCATCGATCCGGTGTACGAGGGCAAGTCGATGGCCGGCCTCATCGACCTGGTGCGCGCAGGCCGGATCGGCAAGGACTCCACCGTGCTGTACGCCCACCTGGGCGGCCAGCCCGCCCTCAACGCCTACAGCGCCCTGTTCCGCTGAGTTGACGGCTCACCCGATTGTGACCGCCCTGGATACTTAAAATGCCGCCGGAGGAGCGTGAGCAGGGCCTGTTCGTATGCCTGCCGGCCGAGCAGCTGGATCTCGCCGGGTTCTCCGCGCTGCGACGGCCTGCGCCGTGGTCAATAATACTGGCATGCTGAGCTGCGGCCAGGGCCGGGCCTGGAGGATGACGGGCTGTGTGGCTGGCGTGATCGCGCTGACCGCCGTCGCTGGCTGCAGCGGGACTCCCGCGGCGACCACGGTGCGGCCAGGCATGTCGCCAGGGGCGACGCTGACACGGGCCGGCCACCCGCGCCCGGCACGCGCCAATGCCCGGCCGCTGACGGCGGACGCCCGGGCCTGCGGGTCGCTGCCCTGGTTCCCGTCGGGAACGGCTGACGAGATCATGGCCGGGCGGTTGACCATCTCGCCGTTCCCGGCGGTGACCGTCGACCCGGACCGCGACGGCAACGTCGACTGGTCGATGGCCCCGTTCGGCGGCAACCCGACCTGGGTGCTGGATTTTCAGACCGGCGACTGGATCGTGGCGCTGGCCGAGGCCTACCTGGCCGGGGGGCCGCACGCGGATGCTTACCGGGATCGCGCCGAAGCCATCCTGAAAACCTGGCTGACCGGGGTGCCGATCCAGAACCAGAACCCGGAGACGCTGATGTGCTCGGCCGAGGCCTTCCCGGGCCAGGCGTGGATCCACGATCAGATCCCGGTCCTGCTCGACTACTACGCCGCGAACTGGGACGGTGCCTACAACCACGGCCTGTCACAGGACCTGGAACTGCTGCGCGCCGGATGCGCCTACCCGGCGGGGTCCTGGGGCGGGCAGCCGCTGAAGTGGCGGGCGGAGGCCCGGCAGCAGATGGTCGAGGCCTTCGAGCCCAACCAGTACGGGCCCGCGGTGGACGCCCAGGGGGTGACCAACGAGCAGGCGACCGGCTACGCCAACTTCGATTTCGGCCTGTGGACCACCGCCGAGCGTGATCTGGCCGCCTGCGGCTCCTCGCTGCCGGGCTGGATCACATCCCGGATCGCGCTGATGCCGATGTTCCTGGCCATGGCGACCCAGCCCGACGGCAAGCTGGCCCAGATCGGCGACACCTACGTGGTGTCCCCGCGTGACCGGGCGGGGACCCCGCTTGAGTACGCCGCGACGATGGGCGCGGCCGGTGCGCCCCCGGCGCAGCGGGTGGCGGTGTACCAGGCCGGCTACGTGTTCGGCCGCTCCGGGTGGGGAACGGCCCGGACGTTCGGCGACCAGTCGTTTTACTCACTGCGCTTCGGCCCCGGCACTCAGATCCACGGCCACGACGATCACATGGGGCTGACGTACTACGCGCGCGGCCGCAACCTGATCGTCAACGCCGGCCACACCGGGTACGAGGACACCCCGTACCGCGAATACCTTCTCTCGCCCGAGGCGGCCAGCGTACTGGTCATGCCCGGCGAACCCTTCGACCCGGCCGCGCCGACCTACCTGATCCGCCAGGCCATCGGCGCTGAGGGGCAGTTCTTCGAGTTCACCGACACCGCGTTCGGGGGGCTGCACCGCTATCGCAGCGTCTACGTCAGCCAGGACCCCGACTTCATCCTGGTGTTCGACAGAGCCCAGGGAGCCGCCAGCTACCAGCAGCTGTGGCACCTGGACCCCGGCCTGACCGTCACCACGGTGCGCGACTCCTACGCGATCGCCACCGCCCCCGGCACCCAGCTGGAGATCCGCCAGATCCCCCTTCCCGGCCAGGTGATCCCGGCCGGCTCAACGCAGGTGATCCGCGGGCAGGTCAACCCCTACCAGGGCTGGGTATCTCACGCCGTGCTGCAGCGCATCCCCGCTCCCGTGATCACCATGACCCGCACCGGTCCCAGCGCCGCGATCCTCACCCTGATCGCGCCCACGAGCCCCGGCACCGCGATCACCGCGACCATCGCCCAGCGCGCCACCGGCTGGTACCAGCTGCGCCTGCAGATCGGCGGCAGCCAGCTGTCCTTCCTCATCAGCGCCGACGGCGACATCCAGCCGGGCTGAGCGCGGCACCGGTGAGCCGGCCCGGACTGTGCCGGCGGCGCGGTGCGGCGTGTCGATAGTGGTCTGGCCCACTATTGACAGCCCTCCGGGGAAGGACCACGCTTCCGATCATGCTGCCGGCGACCTGTTCACGGATATGAGTCCGCACGCGGGGGCCGGCAACAGCACCCTCACGGCATCAGCGCCTCACAGTGGAGGTACCTCATGACGACGGCAGCGGACCTGGTGGCGGGACGGCCGCTGGTTTTCCGTAATGCGACAGTGCTCACGATGGACGACGCGCACCGGGTCCTGGCCGGCGCGGACGTGCTGATCACCGGAGAGCGGATCGCCGCGGTCGGCCACGGCCTGCAGGTGCCGGAGGGTACCGCGGAGATCGACGCGACCGGCGGCATCGTCATGCCCGGCATGATCGACACGCACCGGCACATGTGGCAGACGGCCATGCGGGCGTACGGCGCCGACTGGACGCTGACCCAGTATTTCGTCTGGTACTACCTGAACTGGGGCAAGAAGTTCCGGCCGCAGGACGTTTACGCCGGGAACCTGCTGTCGGCTATCGAGTCGATCGACGCCGGGGTGACGACCACGGTGGACTGGTCGCACGGGCTGCAGACGACCGACCACGCCGAGGCCGCCACCGATGCTCTCGAGGAAGTGCCCGGCCGGTTCGTGCTGGCCTACGGGAACATCCAGCAGGGCTCGTGGGAGTGGAGCACCGCGCCGGAGTTCCGGGACTT
>JASHYW010000177.1 GCA_030042885.1 Streptosporangiaceae bacterium
GGCTTGCCGCACTTGCGCCACACCGCGTTCAGCGCGCCCCGGCGGAAGTCCCCGACCTGGCCGATCAGCGCGAACAGCTCGGCGCGGCGGCGTTCGAGCCAGGCCAGGTCACGTCCGGACAAGTCAGCCACCAGGTGCCTCCCTAATCTGAGTGTTAACATCACTCAGACTAGCCGTCCAGCCTGCCCGGACCAAGCACCCTCACGATTCAGTCGTGCACCCCTCGCGCGGGCAGGCTGCCCGCAGTCACCATGACCGGCCGCCAGCCGGCTGACCTACGCAGGCGCGCGGAATGCGGATAGTAAGGGCAGTGTCGTCGCCGGGGCGGCACATATATTCATGCAGGCCTAGCCGTTGGCAGCGACCTGCAGCAGCTGGCCGCTGGAGCCGTTGAAGATGTCCTGGTCGCCGGGGAATGTGCCGGCCGAGGCGTACTGCCAGAACGTGTAGGTGCTCCAGCCGGCTGGCAGCGTGCCCGCGGTGGTGCCGTAGCTGGCGATCCATAGCGGGTCCTGGACGGCGAATCCGCCGTAGTTGCCGGTACATTTCGCCCACCAGGCGGTGGTGGTGTAGATGACCGGCCAGACGGAGGTGAGGGCTTCGTAGGTTTCGTTGAAGCTGGCGATCCACGACACCATCGCGCTTCGGCTGAGCCCGTAGCATTCGGCACCGTAGGGGTTGTATTCGATGTCCAGTGCTCCCGGCAGGGTCCGGCCATCAGCGGTCCAGCCGCCGCCGTTGGCGACGAAGTAGCTGGCCTGGGCCGCACCGCTGGACTGGTCGGGCAGCGCGAAGTGGTAGGCGCCGGTGATCAGCCCGGCCTGGTACGCGCCGTTGTACTGGGCGGCGAAGTCGGGATTGACGAACCCGGTGCCCTGGCTTGCCTTGACGTAGGCGAACTGGGCCCCGGCGGAGGCGGCCGCGGTCCAGTCGATGCTGGGCTGATGGCCGCTGACATCCAGGCCGGGCACCGCGGGCTGAGCGGCCGCAGGACTGATTCCTAGCTGGCCGACGGCCAAGACGGCAATGACGCCGCAGCCGGCGGCGGTCGCAGCTACGCGTCGCGCGTGCCGGGCAACTGAGCGGCACCGCATGAGCATTGAACGGATCAACGAGCCCCCTTTCCGGTTACGCCTTTTGCCGGGAGATCTTCGACGGGTCCGGGCATCGCGCCAGCCTCGTTCCGTAGAGACGGTGTTGTCAACGCTTGCTGGCATATCCTTCCGGAGCGGATGTGGAACTTTCCAGGGACCATCAAACGAGCGCGGAGGATTTCGTTATGGTTTCCGATAGCAGGTCTCGGTCAAGAGGGTGCTGTTCGGGCGGCTGGATGACATATGTGCCGCCGCCGAAGCTGTGCAGGGAATTTTGGCAGGGCCGATAGCTGCCGGACGGCAGCGGTGATTTCGTTAACAGGTCCTCGGGAGATTGCGTTTCCAAATCGCCGCGCGTCTGATCGATATGCTTGCCTCGTGGGATTGCGTACGTTCTTCGTCCCATTTAGACATCCCTGGCCGGACATGTCAAGGCGCGCCATGACTACTGGGACTAGTAAAAAGTTCGCCGGGTGCGTTTGCCCTGGCCCGGGGCTCTAAGAGCTGGAGTGACTGGCGGGGCTGCTTTCCTCTCTTGCACGGGGAGACATTCGTGCGCCAGGAAGCGCCTCATGATATCCCTGATGTGGCCGGGAGGGATTGAGTGGGGTTTCTGAGTGCTAAGGCAGCGGCACCCGTGAACTCAGACCTGGGCGCCTAGGGAACCGTCGGAATACAGCTGAATTCCGTGCAGGCCGCGATTCGGCGCGGGCAATGGTAATTGCGCTGGCCGTTATCTGGCGGACGCGCAGCCGGGCCCCCGGTCCCTCAGCCTTGACCGTGGATCCTTGGGCCGCAGCGACCCTGGAGATGACCGGTAGCCCGGACGAGGTGATCAGGCACGAGCCGACCCGGTGCGCCGGGTGCGGGAACGGCCTGTCCGGCGCGGCGGCAGTCAGGACGGAGCGGCGGCAAGTCGTGGATCTGCCCGGGGAGGTCGCGGCGCGGATCACCGAGCACCAGGTCATCTCCCGCCGCTGCTCGTGCGGGACGGTCACCGCCGGGACGGCCCCGGTCGCGCTCAGTCGGGGCCTGCGGCGGAGGCGCAGAACGGGCTGGTCTGCGCGTTCGTGGGACGTGTGGCACCGGGGGCTGTAGCCCGCAGCTGGTCACCGGTGTCGAGGTGCTTGCCGCGGGGCTGCGCCCTGACGCAGCCGTCCTCGCCCTGCCCGGCAGAATCCGGACGGGCCGCTCAGAGGCCGAGGCGATGATTTCCTGTTGCGGTCATGTCGTAGTGCTTGAGGCGGCGTGCGGGCTGCGCTGGTGCAGGCGAGGAGGCTAGGTGATGGGTTCGGCGACCGGGCTGACGGCGGCAGGACTGAAAAGGCTCCACGCGGCGGCCGAGCGTCACGTGGGTGATGACCGGGTTCTCGGCCTGGTGGCGCTGGTGGCCCGCGGCGAACAGGTGCATGTCGAGGCACTGGAAAGGCTAACGGTGGGCGGGCCCCCGGTGGCCCGTGACTCGATCTTCCGCATCGCCTCGACGACCAAGCCCATCACCGCGGCGGCGACGCTCGCCCTGGCCGCCGAGGGGCTGATCGGGCTGGACGAGCCGGTGGACCGGTTGTTGCCGGAGCTGGCGGGCCGCAGGGTGCTGCGCCGGATGGACCGCCCGCTGGATGACACCGTGCCGGCCGCCCGTGCGATCACCATCCGCGACCTGCTGACGTTCACGTTCGGCTTCGGCATGGTGAGCGAGATGTTCGCCTCGCCGCACCGTGGCCGGTCGTCGCGGCCGCTGGTGAGCTGCGGCTGGCGACGATCGGCCCGCCCGATCCGCCCGTGCCGCCGGAGCCGGACACCTGGATCGCAGAAGTCCCGCGGGGGCCTTTTGCCGGGGTTCTTCGACGGCCGTTCGTGGGGGTTCTGCCAGGCGGTCCACGACAGCGGCGCGTTCGGCTGGGACGGCGGCCTGGGCACGTCCTGGCTGGTTGACCCGTCCCAGGACATGACCGTAATCGTGCTCACCCAGCGCATGTTCGAAAGCCCAGACCCGCCGCAGGTCCACCGCGACATCCAGGCCGCGGCCTACGCGGCGCTCGCCTGAGCTCCCGCGGACGCATCGATAGTCACCGCAGCCGAGGCCATGGTCGCAGGCCCCGTCCCAGGACTGGCGCCCGTGACGCTGAGCGCTGGCAGAGATGACCCGGAGCCGCTACCTGCTCCGGGTGGAGTTCTACCGGACTGCGCTGTCGCTTGCGCGGCGAGGCGGAACCAAGATCGTGCCCATCGTGCTGGTCTCCGCCTACCGTGACGGGGAGGTGCTGGACCTGCCGGGACGGCCGAGGACGATCCACGTCCCCGGGCATACCCCTGGTACGCCGCATTGTTCCTGGAAGGACGCCGGGTCCTGTTCAGTGGCGACGCGACGGTGACCCGCAATCCGCTGACCGGGCGGAAAGGACCGCAGATCATGCCGTCCGGGTTCAACCAGGACACCGCCCAGGCGCTGCGTTCCCTGGACGCTTTGAAGGGGCTGATGGCCGACGTGATCTTGCCCGGTCACGGCGAGCCCTGGACCGGCGGTGCTGATGAAGCGGTTCGCCGGGCCCACGCAGCTGGTCCTTCCTGAACAGGCGCCGGTGTCGCTGCTGCCGCCCCGCAGTCGTGCGCCATCGGCCCAGTCAGGGCAGAACATGTAGGCATCCGGGCGCGCGACCTCCTCGCTCGCCGGCACATCGCAGGGCTGTACGGCAATGGCAACGCCGCTGTTCGCCGTCCGCCGCACCGACATCGAAAACTTCGCCAGGGAACTGGAAGACCGGGGCCGGGCCGGCGCTGCTGTCCACCCGGCGGCTGTGCACCATCGCACCACCATGCGGGCTAGAGCGAGCCCGAGGCGCACCAGGGCACTGCTGAGCGGCCGGTCACGACGGCGGTGACGTTCCCGGAGCGGGTCATGTCAGTCCCCGCGCGGCTCGCCGGCCTTCAGCTCCTCGGCGATCCGCGCTGCCCAGGCGTCGATGGCCGGCCAGTCGCGGAAGTCGCCGGCCGGCAGGGCGGCCCGCGCGGCAGGCATGTGCTGCACGAGCCGCTCGCCGAGACCGACCGGTGGCGCATCCGGGTCGTAGGAGCCGAAGAAGACCTGTTCACCCCGCGGATGCAGCAGTTTCGTGAGCTCGTCGAACTCCTTGGGCCGGCTGGCCTCAAGGACGTTCTTGCCGTCCTTGTCGACTAGGTCGGTGCCGAGCGGGCCACTGCTGAACAGCCACACCGGCCGCGCCGCAAGCTCCTTGCGGTGCCGCCGGGCGAATGTCACGGCCGGCTTGAGCCAGTGGAACATGTATGCCGCACCGCCGAGAACGAGCGCGTCATAGGGCTCGACCTCTTTGACGTCCTCAACGGGCCGGGCCTCGGCCAGCAGGCCCGCCGCCGTCAGGGCGGCCGCGACCCGTTCGGCGATGCCTGCCGTGGCGCCGTGCCGGGTGGCGTAGGCGACGAGGACTTTCATGGCATCTCCTCTCCGGTGAAGGGTGCAGCTCCGCACTGTCCGATGCGAGGCACAAGACACCCCACGCCACGCGCCTCCCGCCCGCGCTGCCGAGCGGCCGGGACGCCTGCTGCTGGCAGCTTTGCGGCCAGGGCGGCGGGCCGGCCAGGGCCGAACGTCACAGATCATCCCTCAAGCGGCCGGTCAACGGGCTGATGCGCCCCTTGCTCCCGGTTCCCAGGTGGCAGGGGGATCCTGACCGGACGGCTTACCGTACAGCGTTCCGGATGTTCATGAGGCCGCGGGCCGCAGTGGCGGGCTTGATGAGAATCAGCTCGCCGAATCGGTAGTCTGCTGCCGGCACGAGCCGCTCAGCGAGATCGGGCCGGTGCTTCCAGAGGTAAAAGCGCGCCTTCTCCGCGTGCAGCGAGTTCGAAACGATCTTGATCCGGTCCGCGTCCTCGATCAAGGGGATGGCGTTCTGGACGTTCTCCCACGTTGACCGGCTGCCGGTTTCGGTGATCAGCTCGCCTGCATACCCGCACGACCCGCGCGCATAGGAGGCCATAAGCTCGGCCTCGGCCACGTTCCCGCCCACGGCACCACCGCACAGCACCAGCCGCGACGGGCCCAGCTGTGGCTGGCAGGAGCGCAGGCCCGCACGCACCCGCCACCGGTTCACAGCGTTAGCGCGAGTTCCGCAGTTCCGGTACCCCAGGACAAGAATGGCTTCGCCGGTCCCGCTCTCGCCGGTCCGGGTCCCCATCCGCCGCCGCGACGACCGCCAGTGCTCGAGCTCGCCCCATAGCAGAACAGCGACCACGACGGCGGTGAACACGATCGCGACCAACAGCCATATCACGAGGAGCAGATCTAGCCCGCCTTAGTAACCACCCAATTGCGCTCTGGTAGCGGCCGGATGGCAGGTCGGTGAAGACGGACCGGATAGCAGGTCGGTGAAGACGGAACCGCACAGCTAAGGACTCGATATGGTTGCCAAACTAGCGCGCAGGGACTGGCGCGCGTGAGCAGTGAATAAGGCGGTGTTCTGCGTGTCATGGCACGTCCGGCCGGCAACGCGATACTGGGCCGCGAAGGCCGGGGCGAGCACATCGGCCCGCGAACGGCGTTCGGCGAGGGTGAGCCCGCCGACTGCTTCTACGTGCTCCTCGAAGGCGAGGTTGTGCTGTCCCGCCGTGTCGGAGCGGACGACGTCGAGCTGAATCGCACCTCACAGCCTGGCGTGTATGCCGGGGCGGTTCAGGTCTACCTCGGTGACCGGGTGCCTCAGGTGTATACGGCCTCGCTGCGGGCGGCCAGGCCGTCCAGGTTCTGCGTACTGAGCTCGGCCGCGTTCGACCAGATGTTGCAGGACTGGTTCCCCATGATGCTGCATTTGCTGGAGGGATTGTTCATCGTCAGCCAGCGTGAGCGGCTGCTTGCTCTGGGCTCCCTGTCGGCCGAGCCGGCCCACGAGCTGAACAACCCGGCGGCAGCCGCCCTGCGTGCCATGCCGTCGATGCGCGAGCGGGTTGCTGGCATGCGGCACAAGCTGGGGATAATCGCCGCCGCGTCATATGACCGGGATGCGCTCGGTACGCTGATCCGGCTGCGCTGAGCCCGCTGGAGGTGTCCGGCCGGGAGGACGAGGTCAGCGACTGGCTGCAAGCTCATGACGTGGCCGACAGGTGGCAGCTCGCGCCGGCCTTCGTGCGGGCTGGCTTGGACACCGGCTGGCTCGACCAGGTGGCAGCCGTGGTGGACGGGGAGACCCTGGAGGGCGCGCTGCGGTGGCTCAGCTGCACCGCCGAGACCGAGATGCTCATGGATGAAGCTGAGGACTCGACCCGCCGGATCTACGCTCTGGTCGATGCGGCCAAGCAGTACTCGCAGCTGGACCAGGCCCGCACCGGGTCCTGGACGTGCACCAGTTGCTGGATAGCACGCTGCTGATGATGAGCAGGAGGCTCGGCGATGGGATCGCCGTGGTCAAGGACTACGACCGGAGCCTGCCGCAGATCCCCGTCTACGCCGCGGAGCGCAACCAGGTCTGGGCGAATCTGATCGATAACGCGGTGTCCGCCATGGGTGGAACCGGCACGCTCATCGTGCGGACGGCCCTGGACGCAGACCGGGTCCTGGTCGAGATCGGCGACACCGGGCCGGGCGTGCCCGTCGGCATCTGGGAGCGGATCTTCGAGCCGTTCTTCACCACCAAGCCGGCGGGTGAGCACGCTGGCCTGGGACTCGACATCTCGTGGCGGACCGCGGTGAAAAACATCATGGGAACCTCCAGGTGGTGTCGGAGCCCGGCAACGCCCGGTTCCGGGTACGTCTCCCGCTAACCACGCCCGATGCCCCGCCGGGGGAACCGGCCTGACGCCATGCCAAAGATCAACCGCGAGCCCCGCCGGCGCGGACCTCCGCGCCGGATGACCCGAAGACGTGCCGGTCTCCCCGCCAGCTACTTCGGATGGCACATGATCTGCTGCCCAGCATGCGGCTCTCAGACGCTCATCCGGCTGCAGCGCTCAGCAGAGCGCCTTGTCGATCTTGCCTCCGGGTTTCGGGCATCACGGCTGCGCGGCTGGCGGGCCAGGGGGTCCGGACTGCGCCGTGACACCCGGCGCGTTTCCTGGCCGCCCACGCATATCGCGGTCATTCTGTGCGCTGTCACGCGGCTTG
This sequence comes from Streptosporangiaceae bacterium, assembly GCA_030042885.1. The sequence continues at coordinate 7,210 of JASHYW010000177.1, forward strand.
CCAAGTGTCATGCCAGGCATAAATATTCGGCATGGGTGCTTTTGATCCGTCAGCGCATGCTTTGTTCGTCACAGTGGGTCATTCCCGGCCTGGCCGAGGGGTAACGAGATGGCTGGCAGGCCAGCGGGTAGCCGGCGGCAGCCGGTCTTCGGTCGGCCAGTTGGGTCGGACCGGGGCGCCCTGCCAGGATTGCTCCTGGTGGGTTTCCCCGGCCCGCCCGCCGCACCCGGCGTGCGACTCTCACCGCACCGGGCGCTCCACGTGTCTTGCCCGCTGGGGCTAGCTGGTTGCCGGGACCGGCTGGGGGTGCCCACGGGGTCGGTATGCTGCTGCCGCGGTAGCGGTAGCGGGTGACCGGCACGGCTGACGCGCCGGTGAACCTGACTCCGTTGGCTGCGAACTGCCAGGTCCCGCGCACGCAGAAGCGGCGGCGCAGTGCTGGCATTCCGAGGCGGGAGTTCCCTTGTTTGTATTTCTGCCTTAGCCAGCGCATGATCCGGCCCCATGCATGATGGTCGATCGCGCTGAATACGGCCTTGGAGACTCCGTGACGGTGGTAGTTCGCCCACCCGGCCAGGGTCCGGTTGATGCTCTGGATGAGCACATCCGGGTCCAGGTTCCGGGTTGACCTGTACGTCTTGGCTGAGATCGTGTCCTTGATGGCCTGGATGGCCTTCCGGGAC
>JASHYW010000178.1 GCA_030042885.1 Streptosporangiaceae bacterium
CCGTCGGCCGCGGAGCCGGGCGGGATGTCCACCACCACCTCGCCGTGCCAGGTCATGACCAGCCTGCCGCTGTCAGTCACCTCGCCGATCACCGCGGACCTGATCTCCCACTTGGCGCAGATCTCAAGGAACCGCCCGACGTGGGCGGGCTCGACCACCGCCATCATGCGCTCCTGTGATTCGCTCATCAGGATCTCGGGCGGCCCCAGGGACGCGTCGCGCAGCGGCACCGCGTCCAGCCGGACCCGCATGCCGCCGGTCCCGGCCGCGGCGAGTTCCGTGGTCGCGCAGGCCACCCCGGCCGCGCCGAGATCCTGGATGCCCACAACCAGGCCCTCAGCGAACAGCTCGAGACAGCACTCCACCAGGAGTTTCTCCAGGAAGGGATCTCCCACCTGGACGCTGGGCCGCTTGGCGGCCTCGGCACGCGCCGCCGAACCGCCGAAGGTCGCGCTGGCCAGCACCGAGGCTCCGCCGACGCCGTCGGGGCCCGTGGCCGACCCGAACAAGATCACCTGGTTGCCCGGTCCGCTGGCCGAGGCGACCTGCAGGTCACCGTGCCGCATCACCCCCACGCAGAGCGCGTTGACCAGCGGGTTTCCCGCGTAGCACGGGTCGAAGTCCAGCTCACCGCCGATGTTGGGCAGGCCGAGGCAGTTCCCGTAGAAGGAGATGCCGCTGACCACGCCGGGCAGCACCCGCCTCGTGTCGGGCGCCGAGGCGGGCCCGAACCGCAGCGCGTCCATCACCGCCACCGGGCGCGCGCCCATGGCGAGAACGTCGCGGACGATGCCGCCGACGCCGGTGGCCGCCCCCTGGTGCGGCTCCACGTACGACGGGTGGTTGTGCGACTCGATCTTGAAGGTGACCGCGTAGCCCTGGCCGATGTCGACCACCCCGGCGTTATGCCCGATGCCCGCGAGCAGCGCGGCGGAGGCCGGCCCCTTCGCGGCCAGCTGCTTCAGGTGCACCTTGGACGACTTGTACGAGCAGTGCTCGCTCCACATGACCGAATACAGGGCCAGCTCGGCGCTGGTGGGACGGCGGCCGAGGGTGCCCAGGATCCTGGCGTACTCGGCGTCGGTCAGCCCGAGCTCGGCATAGGGCTGTATCTCTCCGCTCGCCTCAGGACCCCCACCCACCTCCCCATCCCCCTTCACTGGCACCGCCTTCCCTCGTCGCTCGTTCCTCGCTCCTCAGTCCGGGCGGCGCCGCGGCCCTTTGGCTCGCTCATGTCGCGGCTCCCGCCGCGACAATGGAGGTGAAAAAGCCCAGGCCGTCGGCTGATGGGCCGGTGAGCTCGCTGACCGCGTGCTCGGGATGCGGCATCAGGCCGACCACGTTGCCCTCGGCGTTGCATACTCCCGCGATCCCGGCGGCGGACCCGTTCGGGTTGCCGCTGGCGTACCTGATGACCACCTGTCCCCTGGCCTCGAGTTCGGCCAGCGTGCCCGGGTCGGCCACGTAGGCCCCCTCGCCGCTCTTCAGCGGCACCACGATCTGCTCGCCGCGCCGGTAGGCGCGCGTCCACGCGGTCCGGTCGTTCTCCACCCGCAGCCGCAGGTCCCTGGTCACGAAGCGGAGGCCCGAGTTGCGGGTCAGCGCCCCGGGCAGCAGGTGCGCCTCGCACAGGATCTGGAATCCGTTGCAGATGCCGAGCACCGGCAGACCCGAACGGGCCGCCGCTACCAGCTCGCTCATCACCGGGGCGAACCTGGCGATCGCGCCGCAGCGCAGATAGTCGCCGTAGGAGAACCCGCCGGGCAAGATCACGGCGTCCACCCCGCGCAGATCGCGGTCGGCGTGCCAGAGCGCGACCGGCTCGGCCCCGGCCAGCCTGACGGCTCGCGCCGCGTCACGATCATCGAGCGACCCGGGGAAGGTGATGACCCCTATCCGCACGCGGGAAGTTTATCGGTGGCGATACCCAGACGGGCCAGACCGCGCGAGCTAACTGGCCGCCCGGAGCTGCCGCAGCGGGGCGTCGCTGGGCCACCTGATGTGCTTGCGCATGGTCACCACCGTGCCGCGCCCCGGGCTGCTGTCCAGCGTGACGTGGTCCACGCAGGCCCGCATGATGGCCAGGCCGCGGCCCGACTCGGGCAGCCGGGCGATCGCGTTGGCGGGCTGGGGTCCGTCAGAGCCGGCGAGCACCAAGGGCTCGCGCTCCGGTTCCGCCGCCGCGGTGCCCGCTCCCTCGTCGGCCACCTCCACCTGGCAGCCCACCGTGCCCAGGCTGGTCATCACCGTGTAGCGCCGGACATCACGGCCGCTGTGCCGCAATACGTTCGTGCAGGCTTCCGTGGCCGCGAGCAAGATGTCGTAGACAGATTCCTCATCAACGCCAACCCGGCGCAGGGTATCGCCGAGGACCCGGCGCATCACCGGGACACTCACCGCCTCGCACTGGAACACCAGGCAGAACTTCACATCAGGAACCGACTTCACGCGCATCTGCCAAACCCGCACTCACCGTCATCTGCCAACCCAAACCTACTCACATTTCGTGTGATTCCCCGTTAACGCGGCCGAAACCGGGCCATTCGTCCCGCAACGCGGGCAGGACGAACTGGCTCAGCCCTCGTGCAGTGTGAATTCCTCGATGACCGGGTTCGACAGCAGGTCCCGGGCCAGCTCTGTGATAGCTGCCACAGCGGCCTCGTCGGCGGGACCTTCCAGCTCCACCTCGAACCGTTTCCCCTGCCTGACCCCGAGCACCTGGCCGAACCCCAGACGGCGGCAGGCGCTGGCGATGGCCTCGCCCTGCGGGTCATGGATCTCCGGCTTGAGCATTACTTCGACGATCATGCGAGCCACGTATCCTCCCGGGTCATCAGGGCATATATCGTCAGGCTGAGAAGCGTCTTCCGATCGCGGACGCGTGCATCCCACCGGGCACGCAGCGTACGCGAAAGCTCAGCAGACAGATGCGTCCGGGAACTCTAGCCCGTCCGGCCGTCGCTGGTGATCCCAGTCCCGGCCCCAGGAAGGAGTGGCACGTGACCGTCGAATCCGGCGGTGTGACCACAACCGCACCAAGCACAGGCGCGCCCGCGGGCACGCCGCCCGGCCGGCCCGTACCAGACACGCGGGATCAGGCTGGCGGGCTCCTTCAGCTGCTCACCCCCGAGGGCGAGCGGATCGACCATCCCGACTACCCGCTCGAGCTCACCGCGGCCGACATCAGGGACCTGTACCGGGATCTGGTGCTGGTCCGCCGGATCGACACCGAGGCGATCTCGCTGCAGCGCCAGGGCGAACTCGGCATCTGGGCCTCGCTGCTGGGGCAGGAGGCCGCCCAGATCGGGTCGGGCCGCGCCGTGGGCCCCGATGACATGGTGTTCCCTACCTACCGCGAGCACGGCGTGGCCTGGTGCCGCGGCATCGACCCGGCCAGGCTGCTCGAGCTCTACCGGGGCGTCAGCCACGGCGGCTGGGACCCGAAGGAACACAAGTTCCACCTGTACACCATCGTGATCGGCAGCCAGACCCTGCACGCCACCGGCTATGCGATGGGCATCCAGCGCGACGGCGCCCTCGGCGGCGACGGCGGCGACGGCTCGGGCGAGGCGGTCATCGTCTACTTCGGCGACGGCGCGACCAGCCAGGGTGACGTCAACGAGGCGTTCGTGTGGGGGTCGGTGTT
>JASHYW010000179.1 GCA_030042885.1 Streptosporangiaceae bacterium
CAGCCGCTCTCCGCCGTGGTGACCAGGCCCGCGGCGATCGCCGGCTCAAGGCCCAGCAGCAGCTGCTCAGCATCGATGCCGGTCACGTGTTCGAGCAGGTCCGGCTGGAGTTCCCGGCCCGCGACCGCGGCCACGATGAGCAGCGACTGCGTGTCGTCCGGAAGCCGGCCGACCCGGCGCAGCAGCACGTCACGGATACCGCTGGGCACGTCGTGCGCCTGCACATCGCCCGCGGTCAGCGGCTGGCACCGGTGTTCGCTGCTGATGAGCCGGACCAGCTCGGTGGTGTAGAAGGGGTTGCCACCTGTCCGGTCCATGAGTGCGGCGACGACGCCTGCGTGCGGCGGTTCCGTGGTCAGCTGCTCGACCAGCGCGGCGACATCCGCCGGCTCGAAGGCGCTGACCGCCACCCGCTCGGCGCCGGGGTGGCGGAGCAGCTCTCCCAGTGCCTGGGCCAGGGGACGGGACGGTTCGGTGTCACGCACCGTAAACAGCAAGAGCACAGGCATCCGGTGCAGGTCGCCGGCCAGCAGCTGCAGCAGGGCAAGCGACGCGTCGTCGGCGGCGTGCAGATCATCGACCACCGCCAGCACAGGAACGCCGGCCGCTGCCTCGCCGAGCGCGGCGGCCACCGCCTCATAGGCCCGGAACTGACGGACACTGTCCTCCCCAGTGCCTGCCATGTCACCGTCGTCGCCGATGTCACCGTCGAGGCGCTGGCGAGCCGCCTGCACCCATGGCCCGTCCGGCAGCGCGCGCAGAACCTGGCTCCACGGCCAGAATGCGGGTGTCGACGCGGCGTCCAGGCACCGGCCCCAGGCGATGGTGACGCCGGAGGCCGTGGCGAGATGAGCCGCCGCCTCGGCCAGTGTGGTCTTGCCCGCGCCAGGCTCGCCGACCAGTACCACCGCACCGCCGTGACCGGACGCGGTCTGCCGGAGCATGTCGCGCAGCTCGGCTAGTTCTGCGCCGCGGCCGACCAGGGACGGGGCGGATGGTTCCCCGGCTGGCGGCGGAGCGGCGGGATGCGCCCCGGCGGGCACGGGCGGGGCAGGAGCCGCCACCGCGCCGACGGCCGGGGGAGGCTGCCAGTCCAGCGACGGGTCCTGGGCGAGGACGGCGGCTTCCAGCCGCCGCAACTCGGGCCCGGGCTCCAGGCCGAGTTCACTGGCCAACACGGTGCGGCACCGCTGGTAGGCGCGCAACGCATCGCCCTGCCGGCCGCAGCGGTAGGTCGCCACGACCAGCTGCTCCCAGCGCCGCTCGCGCAGCGGCCGCGCTGCCACCATTGCCTCCAGCTCGGCGGCGGCCTGGGCGTGCCCGCCCAGGGCCAGCCACGCTTCGACCCGGTCCTCCACGGCGAGGTCATGCGCCTCGGTGAGCCGGGCCACCGCGGGCACCGCCCACGGCTCGTCGGCGAACTCGGCCAGCGGATCACCGCGCCACAGCGCCAGCGCGTCCACCAAGCCAGCGGCCGCGGCCGTGGGTCGGCCCTGCGCCAGGTCCTGGTGCGCCTGCCGGGCCAGCGTCCCGAACCGCAGCGCATCGACCTGGTCGTCCCCGGCCCGCAGCAGGTACCCAGGATCCAGGGTGACCAGCACCCGGGCCGGCGCGCGCACCGGGCGGCCGGGTTCGAGCACTCGCCGCAGCTGGGAGATGTAGGCCTGCACCGAAGCGAGGGCCGCCGCCGGCGGCTCCTGCCGCCACAGCAGGTCGATCAGCCGGTCCACCGGGACCACATGCCCGGCCTCCACCACCAAGATCGCCAGCAGCGCGCGCTGCAACCGCGGGCCGAGATCGAGCTCCTGGCCGTCCCGGTGCACCCGGAAAGAGCCCAGCACCGCGAAGTGCAGGCGGCCGTCACCGGTCATCTCCGGCATGGGTCGGGACACGATCCAAGTGTGACACGCCGGCCGCTACGCGCCGCTACCAGCCGCTGCCCCGTCCGGGCCCCGCACGGCGCCAGGGCAGCCTAGAGCAGCAGCACGAGGTGGCTGCGGCCGTCCGCCCGGTCGGTGTCCTGGCCAGCGGCAGCGGTGAACCCGGCCGAGGCCAGCAGCGACGCGGCCGCTCCGCCACCTGCGGCGACGACGTGCACCTGCTCGAAGCCGTCGGCCCGCAGCCAGGTCAGCGCGCCGGTGAGAAGCCGGCGGCCCAAGCCCCGCCCGCGCAGGTGCGCCCGGACCCCGATGCCGGCCAGCTGCGCGGTCCCGCCCGGCCGGTCAAGGCGGAAGGCGGCGGCCGCGAGTGGCGGCGCCGTCGGCGGCAGCGAGAGGTCGCACAGGACCAGCACGCCGCGGTCCCGCATCAGGTCAGCCACCTCCGCGGGATCGACGAGGACCTCACGCAGCAGCGCCGCGACGTGCCGTTCCCCGCCCGGGTCGGCCCGCCGGACCAGCAGCGGAGGCGCCGCCGGAGTGCAAGCTGCAGTGGTATCCACCCGGCCAGGGTCACTGAGGCGACTTGGCTGCGACTTGGCTTCCGGCCAAGTCGCAGCCGTGCTGGACGCCAAGCCGCTGCGCTGATGGTGGTGCTCATACCGCGATGCCCGGGCGCGACCGGAGCTCAGGGGCGCCCATTACCAGCAGAAAGGAAATGACCTGCAATGTCTGCCTTCACAACCCTCACCCATCCGGCAAGCCGACCCGGCCACAGCCTGGACGGCAAGGTGATCCTTCCCGGCGATAGTCGCTTCGATGACGCGCGGCGCGCGTGGAACCTGGCCGTCGACCAGCGGCCCGCTGCGGTCGCCTTCCCCGAATCCGCCGCCGACGTGGCGGCCGCCGTCCGCTACGCGGCCGGGCGGGGTCTGCGGGTGGCCGCCCAGGGCACTGGGCACAACGCCGGGCCGCTCGGCTCCCTGGCCGACACGGTGCTGGTGCGGACCGATAAGATGCGCGGCATTCGGATCGACCCGGTGGCCCGGACCGCCCGGGTCCAGGCGGGCGTGGTCTGGATCGACGTGGTCCAGGCCGCGGCCGCCCACGGGCTGGCCGCGCTGGCCGGCTCCTCCCCGGACGTGGGCGTGACCGGGTACACCCTCGGCGGCGGGCTGAGCCTCCTCGGCCGGAAACACGGGCTGGCCGCCAGTAACGTGACCGCGGCCGAGCTGGTGACCGCCGACGGCCGCCTAGTCCGCGCCGACGCCGAGCACGAACCGGACCTGTTCTGGGCGGTACGCGGCGGCGGCGGCAGCTTCGGCGTCGTCACCGCGCTGGAGTTCCGGCTGTTCCCCCACACCCAGGCCTACGCAGGCGCTCTGTGGTACCCGATCGGGCGCGGGCCCGAGGTGCTGCACGCCTGGGCCGAGCTGACCCGAGGTGACGTGCCGGACGAGCTGACCACGGTGGGCCGGCTGCTCAACTTCCCGCCCATCCCGCAGATTCCCGAGCCGGTCCGCGGCCAGTCGTTCGTGATCGTGGAGGCCTATCACCTCGGCGACCCGTCCCAGGCCGATGCGCTGCTGGACCCGCTGCGCGCCCTTGGCCCGGTCAACGACACCATCGCCACCGTGCCCATGCCCGCGCTCAGCCACCTGCACATGGATCCCGAGCAGCCCGCTCCCGGGGCCGGCGACGGCATGATGATCGACAGGCTGCCCGCGGAGGCGGTCGACGCCTTCGTCCAGGCTGCCGGCCCGAGGGCGGCGTTCCCCCTGCTGTCGGTCGAGGTGCGACACCTCGGCGGCGAGTTCGCCCGGCCCGGCCCCGGCAACGGCGCGCTGGCCTGCCTGGATGCCCGTTATGTGCTGTTCGCCGTGTCCATGACCCCGGTCCCCGAGCTGGTGGCCCCGGTCATGGCGCAGGTCCAGGCGGTCAAGGACTCGCTGGCGCCGTGGGCGGCCCGGCAGATGTACCTCAACTTCGCCGAAACCCAGACCCCCGCGGCGCCGTTCTGGACCGAGCACGCCTACCAGCGGCTGCGCCATATAAAGGCGGCCGTCGACCCCGGCGACTTGATCCGCGCCAACCACCCCGTCCCGCCCGCGGCCCGCTGACCGCTGCTCCTTGACCCGGAGGTGACCCATGTCGGTCATAGCACCCGAGTCCGGGGATCGGGCCTCGGTGATCTTGACGCCGGACCAGCGGGTCCGGGTGTTCATCTCCTCGACCCTAGGTGAGCTGGCCGAGGAGCGGGCGGCCGCGCGGCGCGCGATCCGGCGGCTTCACCTGGTTCCGGTGTGGTACGAGTCCGGCGCCCGGCCGCACCCGCCGCGCCGCATGTACCGGGCCTACCTCGACCAGAGCCAGGTGTTCGTGGGCATCTACTGGCAGCGCTACGGCTGGGTCGCCCCCGGGATGGACATCTCCGGCCTCGAAGACGAGTACCGGCTGGCCGTCGGCAAGCCCATGCTGCTGTACCTCAAGCGCCCGGCCCCGGACCAGGAACCGCGCATGAAGGAGTTCCTCGACAGCATCCGCGAGGCCGGCACCGCGTCCTACCGGACCTTCGCCACGCCCAGGGAGCTGGAACGACTCCTGGCCGATGACTTGGCTGTCCTGCTGAGCGAGAGCTTTGCCGGTGCGGCGGCCAGCACTGGGGCACCATCGGCGTCGCTGGCTGAGCCGAGCAAGCCCGCCCAGGCGGAGCTGCCGGCCGGGACGGTTACGTTCGTGCTGACCGATGTCGAGGGATCGACGCGCCTGTGGGAGAGCGCGCCGGACGCGATGGAAGCAGCTCTGGAGAAGCTCAACCGGGTTCTTACGAGCGTGATCGAGGGCCATGGGGGTGTTGTGGTCACCTCTCGCGGGGAGGGTGACAGTTTCTTTGCCGCCTTTCCCAGCGCAGTTTCTGCGGTCAAGGCGGCCGGCACCTGCCAGCTCCGGCTGAAGGAGGAGTCGTGGCCCGCGGGTGCCGCGCTTCGGGTGCGGATGGGGCTGCACACCGGGGAAGCGCGTGCGCCCGGGAGCGACCATATCGACCATGCGCCGATCAACCGCTGTGCCCGGGTGAAAGCTGCCGCCCGCGGCGGCCAGGTGCTCGTCACCAAGACCACGCGCGACCTGGTGGAGGGGCGCCTGGGCAGCGAGTTCGGACTGAAGAGAGTCGGAGAATTCCGGCTGCGCGATCTCAGCGAGCCGGAGCTCATCTACCAGCTGACCCATGCTGATCTCCCGGTTCACTTTCCGCCGCTCAACACAGCCAATGTCGGCAATATCCCGTTGCCGGTGAGCTCGTTCATCGGCCGCGCCTGGGAGCTGGAGCAGATCGCGGCCGTGCTGGGCGAGTCTCGGGTGGTAACCCTGGTCGGCGCGGGCGGGGCGGGCAAGACCCGCCTGGCGTTGCAGGCCGCCGGGCAGGCGGTGTCGCGGTTCGCCGATGGCGCGTGGCTGTGCGAGCTGGCCCCGGTCCGCGACGCCGCCGGGGTCGATGATGCGGTCGCTGCGGTGTTCTCGGTGACCGCCCGGGCCGGGCAGGACACCCGCGAGGCGCTGGTGGAGTTCTTGCGCAGCAAGGAACTGCTGCTGGTGCTCGATAACTGTGAGCATCTGCTGGCCGGGGCCGCGGCGCTAGCCCAGGTCCTGGCGCGATCGTGTCCCCGGCTGGTGATCTTGGCCACCAGCCGTGAGGGCCTGGGGATCGACGGGGAGCGGCTGGTTTCTGTACTACCGCTCGTGGTGCCCGGCGCGGATGCCGATCTGGACACGATCCTCGGCGCGCAGGCGGTACGCCTGTTCGCCGAGCGCGCGGCCGCGGTCAAGCCCGGTTTTCAAGTGACCGAGCAGAACGCGGCGGCGGTTGCCGCAGTGTGTCGGCGCCTGGACGGGGTGCCGCTGGCGATCGAGTTGGCGGCGGCGCGGGTGCCCGCGATGACCCCGGCCGAGCTGGCCCGGCGGCTGGAGCGCAGTTTCGCGGTGCTCGCCGGCGGGCGGCGCGGCGCCGTGGCACATCACCAGACGCTGCGGGCGGCGATCGACTGGTCCTTCCAGCTGCTCACCGGGCCCGAACAGGTGTTGCTGGCCCGGCTGGCGGTGTTCGCCGGCGGCGCCACCCTGCAGGCGGCCGAGGCGGTCTGTGGCGGGGACGGCATCGATCCGGACGCGGTGTTCGAGCTGCTGGCCAGCCTGGTGGCCCGGTCGCTGGTGCTGGCCGAAGAACGCGGGCCCCAGACCCGCTACCGGCTGCTGGAGACGATCCGACAGTACGGCGAGGAACGCCTCGGCCAGGCGGGCGAGACCGACCGGTGGCAGGCCCGCCACGCTAGTTACTACGCGGGCCTCCTTCACCATGTCCGCAACGACGCCCACGACCCTAAGGAAGAGGTGTCCTGGGCTATCCGGCTCAGCGCCGAGGAGGACAACCTGCTCGCGGTGTGGTCCTGGGCGATCGGCACCGGCAACGTCGACACCGCGTTCCAGATCCTGGTCGGCTTCGCCCCGGTTGAGGTCTGGAGCACTTACCTGTTGCTGCTAGACGCCAAAGCGGCCCTCAGACTGCCTGGCGCGTCTGAGCACCCCGGCTACCCGCTCGCCCTGGCGGTCACCGCACTGTTCGCGTCCATCCGCGGGGATGTGACCGGCGCGGAGGAGCTGTGCCACGGGGCGGCCCAAGCCAACGCCCGCCGGGACATCCCGGACTGGCGGGTCGAGGAGGCCATCTGCGCCGCCCGCTCGAGCATCGCGACCACCCGCGGCGCGTTCATCGACGCCGCCCGCCTCGCCGAACAGGCCGCCGGTATCGCGCGGGCCGGCAGTGACCTCGCCGACGCCTCCGTCGAGCTCGCCATGGCCGCGGCCGGTCACGTGCTCGCCGGTGACTCGCCCGCGGCGGTCCCGCTGGCGAACGAGGCGCTCACGCTGGCCCGCCAGATCGGCGCCCCGGCTCTGATCGCGACCGCCTTGCTCGAGGTGGGCGCGACCGTCGCCGAGACCGACCCCGGCCAGGCCCGCGCCTACCTGCGCGAAAGCCGCGAGCTCAGCGCCAGGCTCGGCTACCAGAAGGCCCGCGATCTCGTCTGGGCGGCCGCGATCACGTTCCTCATCGGCGACCAGGCCGCCACGCTCGAGCTGGGCCGCAGTGCCATCAGCGGCCTCAAGTGGGGCGGTGACAGGATGCGGATGGGCATCGTCCTGCACATGATCGCGGGCACGCTTGCGACCACCCAGCCCGACGCCGCCGCGATCATCCAGGGCGCCGCCGAAACCTACGTGGCTGCGTATGTGGGGAAGCCCCAGCTGATCAGCTCGACCCTGACGGAAGCCCTGGGAGAGGAACGCGCGCGGGAACTCCACGCCCGCGGCGCCGACATGGACTGGGACCAAGCCCTCGCCTACACCCTGGCCCAGACCACCCAGACCCTCAACCACCTCCAACCCGAGACCCAGCCATGAGCGAGCTGCCGACGGGCCCGTGACGGTCATTCACCGACGCCGGGGGCCCCAGCGCGGCAGCTGAGCTTGGCAGCAAGCATCGGCCGCCGCAGTATTCCCGGAAGGACGTACGCGTTGCCATCTATCAGAGCAGCTATCCAGATGTACCGGAAACTGTTCGCGCTGCGAACCTACCGGCGGCGATTTATCGTTACTCTGCTTGCCTTTTTTGGGGCAACGATTACCGTCACCCAGCTGGTGCTCTGGATTTCAGGCGTCAAGGGCGGTACCGCGCTGGCAGCTTCTCTCGTAACAACGACGCCAGTTGGCCTGGTCTTTGCTCTCCGTACGTCACTGCCGAAAGCTGACGTCACATTTCGCCATGATTCGGTAACCGCGCCCGTGCGAGTACGGATAGGCGACATTTTCGCCCCGGCCGATTCGGTCACCGTGATTACCATGAATCGTCACTTCGACACGGCGCCGCCCTGGGTGTCAGCCGACAGCCTCATCACCCAGCTTATTCAGCGGGAGTACGCCGGCCGCCCTGGTGACCTGCGCGATGCCATACTCAAAGAGGTTGCACTCGATCAGGAGGCCGAGCAGCCTGTCGGCGAGATCGTCTGGATCACGCCCGGCCAGAGACCGTACCTTCTTCTCGCGGTGGCGGACCGGCACGAGCTAGCTCGGTCGGCTGTCGCTGTGGAAGGGGCATGTTCCTCGCTTTCACGGCTCTGACAGTATGCCCGGCTGAACAGTATTTCCGGCCTGCGGGTGCCCGTTATCGGATCAGGATTCGCTCGCGCCCAGGTCGGCCGCGTGCCGCTACTAATTCTCTTGTTGACCTCTTATCTGACCGCGGCGATGGAAATGCCAATATGTGGCCTGGAGATTGTTCTTCACCCAGACGACACCAACCTGGGCTCGCTCGAGCTGGTCAAGGCCTACTGTGACATCCTCGGATACCGGACAACTGACCAGAAGCCTCTGATACAGAATACCAGCCCTGAGCGCGCCATAAGACATTGGGAAGCGGGCTCGTACCGCATGCGGGCAGCTTGTCAGCGGCGCAGTGACCTGCTGTTTATGCCGCGGCAATGACTGGTCTGCCCAATGCTTCCCGCCGCCGCTAGCCCTGGCCTTTCACCGAGGTTGATGGCTGGCGCTCGGGGGCGTCCGGGTCGTGCTTGGTGGCGGGCCACGCCTCCAGCTGATCCCCGTCCGGGCCCTCGCCCAGCAGCGATGTCAGCTCGGCGACGTGCGCTTCTTCGACCCAGCATGTGCGGTGCGCGCAGGAGGAGTCCGCGCCCGCCTCATCGGCGCGGCGCTCGCGGACCTCACCTTGCGCGTCAATGGTGCCTTGGCCGGTCCGCAGGGCTGACATTGGAGCCGGGCCCCGACCAGGGTCGGGGCCCGGCTATCGGCGTGCTCGCGCTTCGCTCCTTCTTGCCCGTGGTGGGGAGCTATGCGGCCGTAAGGCTGGCCTTAGGCTCAGCGCTCCGGACCTGCTGCACGGGCTTCTGTATGGGCACCAGATCCGGTGACCAGGGCCCAGTGCATCGTGGCCAGGAAGGCAAACCCGGAGAGGGGAGACCAGCGCGGCGACTCCCAGCGCGAACAGCACCCAGCCCATCCACCGCGCCGGTGCCCCGCTGACCGCCACGGCCAGCCCGGTCACGATGCTGAAGATGACAACGCCGACGACGGCGGGCAGGAAGTAGTCGTTGTTCAGCACGTTGAGGGCCTGCGCTGAGGCCGGCAGCAGGAACTTGATGTCGTTGCCGAGGATGTAACGACAAGGCGAACAGAGGCAAGAACCCCGCCGCGAGCAGCGCAGGCCCCCACGGCCGCGCCGTTGGCCAGCCACCCGCTGGCGCCCTTGTCCCGCACCCGGCCGGACAGGGCCAGCGTGAAGAGAACCACGAACACCAGCGCGAGGGCGCCGAGCACCGCGGAGGCCTTCTGCCCGGTGGCGTGCGCGGTGTAGAACCTGACGATCTGCCCCACCGCGGCGTTGTTGTCCGGGGAGTTGCCGTCCCCCGACACGAAAGCGGCGATGAGCAGACCCGCCGCCGGGACGCTCGCGAGCGGCGCCCACCTGCTAAGCCATCGTTCCACTTAATTCAGGAAGGTATCCGGGTCTGTACTCACAACTGATCACGGATGCCCTCCTTCCTGTCGCGGTCAACCGACACACCGGACATATCCGGATAAGTCCGGGTATCCCCTGCTGGGATGCCGCGCGAGGAGTATCGGGACTAGCCCGTCGATCCCGGCGCCGATTGCCTGCTCCCACTGGCCCTGGATCAACGGTCGTCGGCGGCCCAGCCGGCCACGCCGACTATGTGCAGCACCAGTACCCGAGCGAAGGGCTGGTCCTGGTACTGCGGGTAGCGCCCCGCTAGCCGGGCGGCAAGGGCCGCCGCCCGGCTAGCGGCGGTGTCGCCCTGCCAGCGCAGCTCGGCTCGCACCCACCACAGCCGTGACCAGTCGCTGCGGTCCCAGTGCTCGACCAGCAGTGTGGCCCGCGGATCTGCCTCCAGGTTCCGCTCCCGCTGTAGTCGTAGCGACGCCTTCGGCTTCACCCGGTCGATGGGCACGCCCACGTAGCCGTCGTCCACCGCGTACGCGACGGGCACGGCGTCTACGCCCCGCTCGGCGTGCACCGTGCACAGGATCCCGTGGTCGTGCGACTCAAGCCTTGCCCGCGCCTCGTGTTCCGCGAGCTTCATCGGAGTAGATCGGTAGCCATGGACATGGGGTCTGTGTCATAACCCTTCGCGGCGTGGTGGAGGAGTGATCTCTGCGGTGTGATGATAGTTCGTCGAAGGCCGGTGTCGACGGGGTGTTCATCCAGGTGGGGTCACCGGCTTCGACGGCCCGCTCCGTGGCACCCGAGCTCCCCGGCATTGAGCGGCAGCCCTACCGGCGCTACGCTGGCTTCGTTACGGGGGGTTACGCTTGCAGGATCTCGCCTCCATCTTCGAGCGGAGGACGGTGCGATGAACCCGGCAGCGTGGGTCGAGCGCCACGCCCGTCGGCGGCCCGACGACCCGGCGCTGGCGGATGGCGATCGCGTTTACGCCAGCTGGGGCGAGTTCGCCGCCCGGACGGCTGGCGCAGCCACCAGCCTGCGCGATCACTTCGGCCTGTCGCCCGGGGACCGGGTAGCGATCGTGATGCGCAACCGGCCGGAGTACCTCGAGGCGATGTTCGCTATCTGGCACGCCGGTCTCGTGGCCGTGCCGGTCAACGCTCGCCTTCACCGCGATGAGATCGCCTACATCCTCGAACACAGCGAGTCGGCCGTCGCCGTGACCGATGCCGACCACGCCGGTGACGTCGAGTCGCTGGTCGGCACCGTCGCTTCGCTCAAGGCGGCCGTGGTGGCGCCCGGTGAGCGGTGGGACCGGCTCACGGCGTCGCCGCCGACGCGGCTCGTCGGCCGGCGGCCGGAGGACCCGGCCTGGCTGTTCTACACGAGCGGTACCACCGGAAGGCCCAAGGGAGCCACGCTCACGCACCGCAGCCTGCTGATGGCGACACTCAGCTACTTCGCGGACATCGACCCGGTGCTGCCGCAAGACTGCATCCTCCACGCCGCGCCACTGTCGCACGGTTCGGGGCTCTACGGGCTGCCTCACGTGGCCCGGGGGGCAGTGAGCGTCGTGCCGCAGTCCGGCGGCGTCGATGGCGACGAGATCGCCGCCCTCCTGGGGCGCTGGCCGGGGATGTCGTTCTTCGCGGCTCCCACCATGGTGAAGCGGCTGGCCGGCGACCGAGCCATCGCCGACGCGGACCTCTCCCACCTGAAGACGATCATCTACGGTGGCGCACCGATGTACCTGGCCGACCTCGAGGACGCGCTCGCCGTGTTCGGTCCTCGCCTGGCCCAGATCTACGGGCAGGGCGAGGCGCCGATGACGATCACCGCCCTGTCCAAGGCAGACCACGCCGACCGGAACCATCCCCGATGGCGGGACCGCATGCGGAGCGTCGGCGTCCCCCGTACCGACGTCGAGGTCCGCGTCGTCGACAACGGCCGCGAACTCCCCGCCGACGAGGTCGGTGAGGTGGTGGTCCGGGGCGACGTGGTCATGGCCGGCTACTGGAACCAGCCTGATGCCACCGCCGAGACTCTGCGGGAAGGCTGGCTGTACACCGGCGACATCGGCAGCTTTGACGCCGACGGGTACCTCACGCTGCGGGACCGGTCCAAGGACCTGATCATAAGCGGGGGAATGAACATCTACCCCCGGGAGGTCGAGGAGGCGCTGCTCCGCCACCCCGGCGTCAGGGCCGCCGCCGTCGTCGGCCGGCCCGACGCGAAGTGGGGCGAGGCGGTAGTGGCCTTCGTGGTGGCCGCCGACCGCGTCGCCCAGCCGTCGGTCAAGGATCTCGACCGGACCTGCCTCGACCACATCGCACGGTTCAAGCGACCCAAGGACTACCGGTTCGTCGATGCCCTGCCGACCAACAACTACGGCAAGGTCGTCAAGCGGGAGCTGCGCGACCGGCTCCGGGCCGAAACGGCGGACGGCGGGTCGCGCTGAAACCCGACCCTGCCGGGCGGCTGCCGAGCTTGGCGAAGATGTCAGATGTTCACGTCCGCTGGACCGCCGTCCGGGGCCCTGTTATCCTCCGCCCCTACCCAGGCCGTAGGCTCGGGGCACGGCGGAGGGCATGCTAGTCCACCGCAGCGTTGGCCGTGCCAGGCCACGACCGCACCGTGAGGAGGCCGTCTCATGAAGCTCGCTCTCTACTTGCCGAACTTCCGTGACAGGGTGACCGTCAAGGAGCTCGAAGATCTCACCAGCCTCGCAGAGGAGCTCGACTTCGACTCCGTCTGGACGCTCGACCGGATCGTCGTTCCGGAGGCCTCTGATCGCGTGGAGCTCCAGTACTCGTTCGGCATGATGACCGAGTTCCCGAAGGCGTTGCCAGTGTCCTCCCGCGGTCAGTGGTTCCAAGGCTGGCCGCTGATCCCCTGGCTGGCCGCCAAGACGTCGAAGGTGCGGATCGGCATGAGCATCTGCGACACGCCATTCCGTGCGCCCGGTGTCCTCGCTGCGGAGCTCGCCACGGTGGACCACCTCTCGAACGGCAGGCTCAACGTGGGCGTGGGGGCCGGCTGGATGCCCGAGGAGTTCGCGGCCGCGAGCGCCTCGCACATCTACCCCAAGCGGCACAAGCAGGTGCGCGAGACGATCGAGATCATGCAGGGCATCTGGACGAACGACCTGTTCGAGTACCACGGCGAGTTCGCCGACTTCGACAGGTGCGGGTTCGGCTGGAAGCCTGTACAGAAGCCGCACCCGCCGATCTTCTTCAGCGGGCTCAGGGACCCCGCTCGCTCGGCGAGCCGCATCACCAAGTACGGCCTATCGGGCTGGATCGGGATCCAGGACACCCCGGACGAGCTTCAGCAGTGGCGCGGTGCCATCCAGCAAGAGCTCGAAAAGCTCGGGAGCTCGCGCTCGATCAACGATCTCGAGATCTGCAGCATGATCTGGCTCACGCTCACGGATGAGGAAACGGATCAAACGCCGCGAGGGAAAGCCACCAATCTACTGGTGGGAACCGCTGCGCAGATCACCGACAACCTCAAGCGGTTGAAGGAGGCCGGGCTGACGATGCTGCTCATCTGGCCGCCGTTCCAGGACGTGCCGGTTTCGAAGACGCTCGACGACCTCAAGCGGCTGAAGGAGGAGATCATGCCGGAGGTCGAGGCCATGTAACTCCCCAGCGCATAGGCGGGTGAACCCGCTTACATCGGAAATCAGTACGTGCTCGGGCGAGTTCAGTACCCTCCCGACCCGTTCGCGGCCCGCTGCGCCGCGGTCAGGTCCTTCCTGCGCGGCTTGCGCCGCCCGGTGATCACGGCCTGGTCCCAGCCGAGATAGCCCAGGTCGGCGAGCACGCCGATGACGGAGGTGAGCATGGCGGCGATCCCGGCCTTGCGCGCCGCGGTGACGTCGACGGTGGTACCCGCGGTCGGCGCGGCGGACTGCAGCAGTTCCCCGGCCGGGGAGCAGACGGCCTGCACGTTCAGCCCGTGCCGCTGTGCTTGCCGGAGTAGAAGGCCTGCTGGCCCCCGGTTTTCCTTCCGAACGTGACCGTGGGCACGTGCACCCCGTCCACGATGACGTACTCCTAGCCACAATTCTCACTGCCAGAGCATTCGGCGGTTGACACTGGGCCATGTGTTTGCCCTCGCGCTAGGGCCAGTTGTAGGGCCAGCGAGCGCTACCTGGTCGGGCCCGAAACAAGAAACACC
>JASHYW010000180.1 GCA_030042885.1 Streptosporangiaceae bacterium
GCCCTTGGTCACCCGGTCCGCTATCTGCCTCAGCGCCGCATTCTGGGAGTAGGACGACGGGAGTTCCAGGTCCGGCGCCGCCACGCTCGCCGGGGGCGGCCTGGCCTCGTTCAGTTGCTCGGCGGTCGGGTCCACCAGGTAGCTCGTCACCGTGTAGGTCTTGACCGGGACGGCGGCGTCCTGCGAGAACACCATCAGTTCCGGGTCGGACAGCCAGATTCCTGAGGACGTGGTGACATGGAGGGGCGGATAGGGCACGGCCAGGAAGGTGGGGACCGAGCGGCCGGTCAGGGCACCGTCGTTGTTCACGTTCACCGTGACCGTCACTCGCGGATACGACGATGCGTCCGACAGCCCCTGGGCGGCCTGCAGGGAGGTCGCCTGGCTCTCGCCCGTCGTATAGTCAGATGCCTCCCAGCCTGAGCCGGTCAGGTTGTCATAGACCACCTCCCGCAGGTACGGCGGCTCGTCCACCTGGGGGTTGATGGTGTAGGTCAGCACCGTGGCCGGGCGGGTCTCCTGGTTCCTGAGGGTCTGCGACAACGTGTCGGGCAAGGCCAGCGAGGGGGCAGTGCCGCCGGAGCCGCCGATGCCCTGACTCGTGGAGAACAGCCTGCTCGGGTGCAGGCCGGGCACGATCAGCGGAACGCACAGCGCGAGCACCACCGACGCGAGCCCGACGCGCCGCCCCGCCGCGGCCAGCGATCGGGTGTCCGGGCCCGGCTCTGGCTCGCCCGCCCGGCGCCGTGCCACGGCATCGTCGTGCGGGCTGGAACGCCACAGCGACACCAGCCTGCCCCAGACGCGTATGCGCTCCCGGCCGTCCGCGCTCAGCATGGCCAGGTATCCCGCCGTGCCCACGCAGAAGACGATGACGGTGCCCACACCACTCGGCGCCCTCATGGTGATGGGCACGGTGAACAGCACGAGCAGCGGCAGGCCAGCCAGCGCGGTGGACCGCAGCC
Organism: Streptosporangiaceae bacterium; assembly: GCA_030042885.1. The sequence goes on from JASHYW010000180.1 coordinate 966, forward strand.
GGACGGCGATCAGGTCGGCCATCACGGCCGTCAGGCCGATTCCGCCCGCCGCGAGGAGCACCAGGCCGGGCAGGTTCGGCGCCGGCGGCGCGTACTTGCTGGCGTCGGTCATGCCGGCACCCACCAGCTCCCATAGCATGGTGACCGAGGCTGGCGTCGGTATGACCGCGAGCAGCGAATGATGTCGCTCGAACACCAGGTTCAGGTAGAGCAGCAAGCCGAGCAGGCTGATGGCCAGGCAGACCACGACGGGCAGCGTCCTCAGCCGGCTCAGCGCTCCGCTGACCGCGACCGCCAGCACCGCCCCCATTCCCGCGTAGAACCACTGCGCGCCGTCGAACAGGGGGTACAGCACGGTGGAGGTGAGCACGCACGCGATCGCGACGGTCACCGTCATCCGGCGGTCCGGGGTCATCTCGGTTCACCTCCCGGGCCGCCGACGGGCAATGGCCGGCCGGCGGGCTCGAAGGGGGCAAACGGCCGGTGCAGCTGCTGCCAGGCCAGCGCCAGCGGCGTAGCGGCGGTCACGACGGTGACGCGCCATCCGGCGGCCGCCAGGATCTCCGCGGCGCGCGCGGTGTCGTCCGGCACCATATCGGTCGCCCACGCGGATACCGTGAGCAGCAGCGCCATCGCCGGCGCGTTCCCCCGCCTGCTCGCGGCCAGCTGCCTGGCATCATCGGCCGACAGCCGCCCGAGGACGGCGATCAGCTGGCCTCCCGCGTTCGCGAGAGCGGTCGTGCCAGCCGCGAAGCCGGCCTCGCCCGACGGGCTGATGACCGCGAGCATGTCGAGCAGGGTGTCCTGGAAGGTGCCGCGGGGGGCGATCTCGCCGGCTTCGGTGATCAGCCGGGCCCGGAAGCCCTCGCCAGTCAGGTGCGCGCCGATCGAGGCCGCGGCGCTGACCGCGAACTCGAACGAGGCGGTGGGCCCGCTGCCCGTGTGCGCGGAGCGCCGGGTATCGAGGAAGACGGACGCGCTGTTCCGCCACTGGTGTTCCTCCCGGCGCACCATGAGCTCGCCGTAGCGCGCCGTCGACCTCCAGTGCACCCGGCGCAGTCCGTCCCCGTACTGGTAGGGCCTCGGCGCCGCGTCATCCTCACCGGTCGCGGATATCGTCCGCATGCCGCCGTCGCCCTCGCCCAGCCAGCTGCTAGGCGCCGGCGCCCCCGGCAGCGGAAAGATCTTCGGCGTGACCACCAGCGTGCTGGTTGTCCTGGCCGAGCGGCTGATCTCCACCAGCCCGAACGCATCTGTAACCCGGACCCGGAGCGGGCCGATGGTGAACTTGCCGCGGGTATTGGAACGTATCTGGTAGCTGAGCTCCCGGCTGCCGCCCGGCTCGATCTCGTCGAGCACGAACCGGGGTCTGGCGCCCAGTGAGTACGGCGTCACGTCCTCCGCGAGCAGGACCGCTGTGCGCAGCCGCGAGACGTTCTCCAGCCGCACCGTGACCACGGTGGGCTGGCCGGCCGGAACTCGCGGCGGGTCGAGCCTGCGGCTGCACGCCAGGCGGTAGTGCGACCTGCTCGCGAGCAGCGCGGACACCAGCGGGAGGATGACCAGCAAGGCGCCGACCCGGACCAGGTCGGGCTCTGGTATCGCCACGCCGCACACCACGGCGGCCCCGCCCGCGGCCATGAACGACCTGCCTCGGGTGGTCAGCGACCCGAATAGCGACCGCATGGGCCTCCCTTCAGCGCCGCGGCCCTGGTCCCCGATCCCGGCTCATCGCCAGGGCCCTGGTCATCGCCGGGACAGGGGCAGTTGTGCGATGATCCTCTTCACCACGTGATCGGGCTGGTGCCGCTCCACAATGGCCTCCGCCGTCGGCAGCAGCCGGTGCGAGAGCACGGGGCCGGCCAGGGCCTGCACGTCGTCCGGGATCACGTAGTCCCGCCCGTCCAGCGCGGCCCAGGCACGGCTGGCCCGCAGCAGGTGCAGCGTGGCCCGCGGGGACGCGCCCAGGCGCAGCTCGGGCGAGGTCCGCGTCGCGTTGGCGATGCTGATGATGTACTCCTTGATCTGCTCGGACACCAGGACGTCGCGTACCGCGATCACGAGATCCTGCACGTCGCTCGCGCGTGCCACCGGCGTGAGCTGATCAAGCGGTGACGTCGCGCCATGGGTGCTGAGCATGTCCCGCTCGGCCGCGGCCGACGGGTAGCCCAGCGAGATGCGGGCGGTGAACCGGTCCCGCTGCGCCTCGGGCAGCGGGTAGGTGCCTTCCATCTCCACCGGGTTCTGGGTGGCGATGACCATGAACGGCGCTTGCAGCGAATAGGTGGTGCCGTCCACGGTGACCTGGCGCTCTTCCATGCACTCGAGCAGCGCCGACTGAGTCTTGGGTGAGGCGCGGTTGATCTCGTCGCCGAGCACGATGTTGGCGAACACCGGTCCCGGCTTGAACTCGAAGTCACGCCGTTCCTGGTTGAAGGTGCTCACACCGGTGATGTCGCTGGGCAGCAGGTCCGGCGTGAACTGGACCCGCTGGACGGTCCCGTCGATCGCCCTGGCCAGAGACTTCGCCAGCATCGTCTTGCCCACGCCAGGCACGTCTTCGATGAGCAGGTGCCCCTCGGCCAGCAGGACGGCCAAGGTGAGCCGGATCGCCTCTGGCTTGCCCTCGATCACCGCCTCGATGGCAGCGCTGATCCTGCGGGCCGCCGGAACCAGATCATCGATGGGGCTCCCCGTCTGCCGTCCGGTGTCCAGTACCACATGGCCTCCTTGAAGGCGCTGGCTCACAGACCGGCCGGGCTTCCTGTCAGGTAGCGCTCCCGGCCGAGCGGCTGTACCGCTACAGTACGTCTTTCTCCGGCCGGCGCGCGACGCTGGTCCCCGTTGTCGCTCATCGCGGCAGCTCGGGACAGGCGGCCACCGACGGTGACCCGGCCCGCCCCCGGCCCGCTCCACAATCCCCCACCCGGGCGCCGCCGCGATTCCGCCCCGTCCGGACGTCGAATCCGGCAGCGAATACATGCTTATGAACTGCGGCTATTCCGGCTGTCTCCCGGGCTTTTCGCTGCCGCCGGGTCGTCCGGTCGGTCGGCTGTGGCCCGGCGGCTGCTTTCGTCCCCACTTCGCTCCACCGCCGTCTACCTGCCGCTTTAGTAGAGGTAGAGGCACGATTGCCACGTTTTTGACGTTGACGGTGGGGGAATGTGGAGTAGAGTGGAGCGTGTGGAGACTCGGCGGCAGGAGGTGAGGGCCCGTGTTCCTCGGCACTCACGCGCCGCGGCTTGATGAAAAGGGCCGGCTGTTCCTGCCCGCCAAGTACCGAGAGGAGCTCGCTGGGGGAGTGGTGATCACCAAGGGACAGGAACGCTGCCTGTTCGTCTTCCCACAGGAGGAATTCACCCGCATCACCGAGGCGCTGCGCACTGCGCCGGTGACCGCCAAGTCGGTCCGGGACTACAGCCGGGTCCTGTTCGCCAGCGCTTCCGATGAGGTTCCCGACAAGCAGGGCAGGATCATCGTTCCGGCCCCGCTGCGCGCCTACGCCGGGCTGCAGCGGGACTGCGTGGTGATCGGCGCGAACACCCGCCTGGAAATCTGGGACACCCAGGCCTGGGAGACCTACCTGGCCGAGCGGGAGGACTCGTTCGCCGAGGCCGCCGAGGAGGTGCTTCCCGGAATCCTGTAGCGACCGCGGGTCGGCCTCCATCCGCCGCTCCCTGCTGGCATCACTTCCCCGGTGCCAGCCGGCAGCGCAAGCGGATGGAGTCCGGCCAGGGGGCCACCAAGGGGCACCAAGGGACGGATCGGACAGAAGCCAACACCGCAGCGGCGCGGGGGATCCGCAAGGGCCGCGGGATCGGGAAGGGGGAGAGAGGACGAGATGGCGCAGCCGCAGCACGTGCCGGTGCTCGTCGGCCGGGTCACGGCCCTGCTTGCGCCTGCCCTGTCCGATCCGGGTGCGGTACTGGTGGACGCCACGCTCGGCCGGGCCGGGCACGCCCGGGCCCTGCTCGACGCGTGCCCCGGCCTGCTGCTCATCGGCATCGATGCCGACCTGGCCGCGATCGAGGCGGCCCGCGAACTGCTCGCCCCCTACGCCGACCGGGTGACGCTGGTGCACGCCAGGTACGACCAGATCCCCGCCATCGTCAAGGGGGTTCTGGGGGGTCCCAGGGGGGCCAGGGGGGT
>JASHYW010000181.1 GCA_030042885.1 Streptosporangiaceae bacterium
GTGTGCACGTCGAGCGCGGACAGCGGGTCGTCGAGGATCAGCACGTCCGGGCCGGCCAGGATGGCCCGGGCCAGCGCGATGCGCTGCCGCTGGCCGCCGGACAGGGCCATGCCCTGCTCGCCGATCCTGGTGTCCAGGCCCCACGGCAGGTCGTACGCGAACCGGGCCTGCGCCGCAGTCAGCGCGGCCTCGACCGCGTCCTCGCCGGCGTCCGGCGCGCCGAACGTCACGTTCTCCCTGACGCTGGCCGAGAACAGCGTGGCGTCCTCGAACGCGCAGCCGACGGCGGCGCGGAGCTGTTCCAGGGGCAGGTCACGGATGTCCGTTCCGTCCAGCCGGACCGTCCCGGACGTGGCGTCGGCCAGCCGCGGCACGAGCTGGAGCAGGGTGGACTTGCCCGAACCGGTCGCCCCGGTGAGGACCACCGTCTGGCCGGGTGGCAGGTCGAGCACGATGTCCCGGAGCACCGGCTCGGCCGCGCCCGGGTACGTGAAGCTCACATGGTCGAACACCAGGTGGCCGTGCTTGCTCCGGGGGGGCGACCCATTTCTCCCGGGGGGACCCATCCCCCCGGACCCCCCTTGGGAATCCCCCCGCTCATGGGAGGGCTTCCCGCCCCCCCATACCCCCCTGCGCACCCCGGACCGTTCGGCAGAATCCTGATCTTGATCCTTGCCGGTGATCTCCGGCTGAGTGTCGAAGATCTCCAGGACCCGCTGTGCGGCGGTGGCCGCCTCCTGGCCGGAGGCGATAATGTAGCCGAGGGCCTCGACCGGCCAGACCAGCTGGAGCGCGAGCGTGATGAACGCCACCAGGCCGCCGAGGGTCAGCGTGCCGGTGCTGACCGCGATCGCGCCGAGCACCATGATCAGGCCGATGACGGCGTTCGGGATCAGGTCGAGTAGCGCCCAGAAGGAGCCGAGCAGGCTCGCCTTCTCCACCTGGGTTCGGTACACCTCAGCGGCCTGGGCGCCGTGCCGGGCGGCGGCCTGCTTGCCCCGGCCGAGCGCCTTCAGCACCCGGATGCCCGTCGCCGCCTCCTCGATGAGAGTGGCCAGGTCGCCCTGCTGGTCCTGGACCCGGCGGGAGAGCACCCGGTAGCGCTTCTCGAACCTGAAGCAGACCGGCAGGACGGGCGCGAACACCACGCCGGTGACCAGGCCGAGCCACCAGTTCAGGTGGATCAGCAGCGCGACCACCGCGACGAACGTCATCACGTTGGTCACCATGAAGATCAGGCCGAACCCGGCGAACCTGCGGATCGAGGACAGGTCGGTGGTGGCCCGCGACAGCAGCTGGCCCGACTGCCAGTTGTCATGGAATGATGCTGGCAGCCGCTGCAGGTGGGCATACAGGTCATCCCTGATGGTCTTCTCCATCGCGGCGACCGCGCTGGCCTGGATCCAGCGGCGGATCAGGTTCAGCAGCGCCTCGGCCGCGCCGAGGCCGATGGCCGCCAGCGCGAGCGGGATCAGCAGCCGCTTGTAGCCGTGTGCGATCGCGCCGTCGATCACAGCCTTGGTGAGCAGCGGGATCGTGATCTCGGCGGCGACCGCGCCGAACGCCGCGGCGAACATCACGATCATCTGGAAACGGAACGGCCTCAGATAGCCGCGCAGCCGCCACAGCGCCCCGACTGGCCGTACCCTGGCGGAGGCGCGCGTGACCAGCAAAGGGGTGACAGGGGGCATCAGCCGTGAGGTTAACCGTGCGGTTAAGACGTTGTCACCTCATTTTTCTTACCGCGTACTCCTTGCCGACGGGCCATAACTCTGGCACGCTGGCTGCCCCAGAGGCTTCGCCAGACGGTTGCCGGGAGTTACCGGCAGGGGAGGAACCGTGAAGCGCAGCAGCCCAGGCGGGCCAAGGGGGCCAGGGGAGAATGGGGGGGCGGGCAGCCCCCCCATGCGCGGGGGGTTCCGGGGGGTCGCCCCCCCGGGCCAGCACCGCATCCTGGCCACCTACCGCGACGGCGTCACCGTCATCTGCGAACTGGCCGCCCAGTTGACGGACATGGCGTGGCTGGCCGCTACACCCTGCACGGAGTGGCGAGCGGTCGATCTGGCCGGTCACCTGCGGTGCGTCGCTGACGATTACCACGAATACCTGGACGACGCCCCGGCCAGCAGGCTGGCGCGGCTGATGGCTACCGACCTGCCGGCGGCCTCACTCGCCCGCAAGCTGGCCCGGCAGAACGCGGCCGAGCTCGCGGCGCTGCCGGACGTGCCCGGGCCCGAGCACATCGCGGCGTTCGCCGAGTCGGCCCGGTCTTACGTACGGCGGCTGCCCCCGTCCTGGGACCTACCTCATCACCGTTACCGGGGGAATGTGGTCACCGTCGGCGCGGTGGCGGGAGCGGCGTGCGCCGAATGGCATCTGCACGCCTGGGACCTGGCCCGGTCGCTCGGTAAGGATTACCGTCCCGCCGATCCCGAGCTCGTGCTGGCGGCCTGGCGCGGCGGCCTACCGCAGCTGTGGCCCGAGTTCCGCGCCCGGTCGGACAGCGACGATCCGTGGCGCTACCTGCTCGGCGCGTGCGGGCGCGATCCCGGCTGGACCCAGGTGTGAGAGGTTCGCAGGATAGAGTCTGTGATTCGTGACATTTGACGTGAGCCGCGTGCGGGCGGCCTACCCCTCTCTCAGCGACGGCTATGCCTACCTTGACGGCGCCGCGGGCACCCAGGTGCCCGCGAGCGTCATAGAGGCGATCGCGGATGCCTACCGCTTGGGGATCGGCAACGCGGGGGGCGCGTTTCCCGCCAGCGGGCGTGCCGACGGCATCGTGGCCGAGTGCCGCCGGGCCCTCGCGGACCTGACCGGCGCCGATCCGCAGGGCGTGATCCTGGGGCCGAACATGACCACGCTCACCTACCGGCTGGCGGACACGCTAGCCCGCCGGTGGGGGCCGGGGGACGAGGTGGTGGTGTCCCGGCTCGACCACGACGCGAACATCAGGCCCTGGGTGCAGGCCGCCGCGCGAAGCGGGGCCACGGTGCGCTGGGCTGAAGTCGATATATCGACCGCGGAACTGCCCGCCGCCCAGTACGCCGGCCTGCTGTCCGAGCGCACCCGGCTGGTCGCGGTCACCGCGGCGAGCAACATCGTCGGCACCAGGCCAGACGTGGCGGCCATCGCCGCCGCGGCCCACTCGGTCGGCGCGCTGTGCTACGTGGATGGCGTGCACGCCACCCCGCACGTGCCGGTGGACGTCCGGTCGCTGGGCGCGGACTTCTACGCCACCAGCGCCTACAAGTGGTCCGGCCCGCACATCGGCACCGTGGTAGCCGATCCGGCGCTGCTCGAGACCCTGCACCCGGACAAGCTCGCGCCCGCCCCGGCCGGCGTGCCCGGCCGGTTCGAGCGGGGCACCGCGGCGTTCGCCGACCTGGCCGGCGTGGTCGCGGCCGTCGACCACCTGGCCGGGCTGGACCCCGTCGCCGCGGGCAGCCGACGCGACCGGGTACTGGCCTCCATGGCCGCTGTGGAACGGTACGAAGGGCAGCTGTTCACGCGCCTGCTCGGCGGGCTGGCCCAGATGCGGCATGTGACCCTCCACGGCAACGCGGCCCGGCGCGCGCCGACCGCCTTCTTCACCGTGACCGGGTACACACCTCGTCAGGTCGCGGAGCGGCTGGCGGCCCGCAAGATCAACGTGTGGAACGGCGACAACTACGCGTGGGAGCTGACCGGCGCACTCGGCCTGCGCGAATCCGGCGGCGGGGTCCGCGCCGGGCTCGTCCATTACAACGACGAAGCCGAGGTGGAGCGGCTGCTGGCCGCGGTCGCAGAACTGGCACCAGACGGCGTACCCTGAGAGCTAGTTCTCCCTCGCGGGGACGGGGGAGTGCCGGCGGAGGATTTTTGAGGTCGTGGGGTCGATGGCGATGACGGCGGTCGGCGGCCTGCTGGCCATGCTGGCCGGGTTGCTGTGCGACCTGATGCAGCTCGCGGTGAGCCCGTCGGGGGTGACCGCCCTGGCCGCGGCCGTCCTGGCCGGCGCCATGCTCGCGGCAGTGCTGGCCCTGCTCACCTCGGTTGTCGGCACGTCCGGCCTGGCCGCTGCCATCCCGCTGATTCGCCGCGCCTCCGCCTTGCGGGAGAAATCATGGCGTGCGGCGTTCTTGCGCCAGCGCGATCCGGACGCCGCGGGACGGATCAGACCGCGAGCGCCATCGGCGGCCCCAGCGGCCGCCACGTCTCGCTAACCCGGTCTCGCTGACCCGCGGATACCGCGGCCGCTTCCAGCAACTCATCCGTCCTAGCTGGAAGGCCGTTTCCCATGCCCAGTATCTTTGGCGTCCCGGTAGACGCCGCATACCACCTTGTTTCCGGATTCACCAGCATTCTGACCCCGGTTCTCGGCGGGGTGGCCGCCGTTGCCGCGATCATCGCCGTCACCGTAGCCGTCCGGCTCCTCCTGATGCCGCTCAGCTTCCGGGCCCTGCGCGGGCAGGCGGCCGCAGCCCGGCTGGCGCCGCAGCTGCAGGCCCTGCGCAAGCGCTACGCCCGCCAGCCGGAGCGGCTGCAGCGCGAGATGGCCGCGCTGTATAAGCGGGAGGGCACGAGCATGTTCGCCAGCATCACGCCGTTCCTGCTCCAGTGGCCGCTGCTGTCCGTCATGTACCTGCTGTTCCGGTCCGCGCAGGTCGGCGGGAAGCCGAACACGCTGCTCACCCACGACCTGTTCGGCGTGCCGCTCGGCAGCCACTGGCTGGCGGGAGCCGGCCCGGTCAGCGGGCGGGGCCTGGTGTTCCTCGGCGTGTTTGCGCTGCTGGCCGGGCTGATCTGGCTGTCCGTCCGCCTGGGACAGCTGATGACCGCCCAGGCTCCGGCCCGCTCGCAGGCTCCGGCCCGCTCGCAGGCTCGCGGGGCGGCCAAGGCCGAGGCCGCGTCGGGAACGATGGCAAAGCCCACGCCGGTCCCGGGCGGGGCGCTGGTCAAAGTGCTGCCGTACCTGACCGTGGTGATCGCCGCCTTCGCGCCGCTCGCCGCCGGGATCTACCTGCTCGTCTCCACCGGCTGGTCCTTGGTCGAGCGCCGCTTCTGGCGATCTGGCCGTGTCCCCGGCTGGATGGGCGGGACTTCGGGTTAGATGGGGTGCCGGGTCGGTTCGGTGGTGTGCTGCCGCCCCGAGGGGGTGGTCCACCGGATGTCCCCGTTGGGGAGCTGCTCGGACCTCCACCGCAGGTCTTGCTTCATTCGGTGGCACTTGGGGTGACCGTTGCACAGGCAGGTCCTGCCGCTGGTTTCGTACGGGGTGTTGTGCTCGAAGTCGCAGCTGGCCGCGGGGCGGCGGCAGGCCGGCCCGGTGCAGGTGGCGTGCCGCACCTGGGCCAGGTGTCCATGGTGCCGTCCAGCCCGGCCTGCTTCAGCTGCCGGGCCCAGGCGGTGACCCGCTGGTCGGCGGCCAGCACCTGGGCGGGCGGCAGCTCCCGCCCGGCCAGCGCCGCGTTCCCGCTGTCCTCGGCCCACCGCTCCACCCGCGCGTCCCGGGCCGCCTGCTCCCGCCGCTTCCTGGCCTTCTCCGGCGCCACCTCCATGACGGCCCGGGCGATCGCGGACCGCAGCCCGCCCGGCGTCAAGGACCCGGCCCGGCCCAGCACCAGCGCCTCGGCCGCCCGGGCCTCGGCCGGGTCCAGCACCGCGGCGGCCGCCGCGATGATCTCGGCCTTCTCCGCGGTCACGATCCCGGCCCAGAACGCCGCCCGGGTGCCGGGCAGCTTGACCTCCAGGTCGTGCGCCAGCCCCAGCAGGTCCTCGGCCGCCCCCCGGGGCTGGCCCAGCGCCGGGGCCAGCTCCGCGCAGGTGAACTCATCCCACGCCGCCGGCATGCCGGCCACCCCCTCCAGGGCGCAGCCCGAGGCGGGGCGCCGCCGGATCCGCTAGCGGAAAAATTGCATCGTGATTGGCGTCACATCAGCTTCGCTCGCGTCCCTTCGGACGCAGGCCCTTCGGACGCCGGGCTGCTGCCGCGCACGGCTCCCTCGCCGTCGGCCGCGCGGTTTCCGGTAGGGCGGAGCCGCCCAAACCAGTGGCGACGGCGATGAAGGCGATGGCCAGGGTCGGCTTCCCCGTGGATTGGGCGAGGGTGACCAGCGCCAAGCGCGAGGGCACCGGGCCACCCGGGCCACGTGCCCGGTTCCCCCGGAGCACGACCAGCGCGGTCATCCGTGCACGTCACGATGATCATTGACTCGTGGCAGCTGGTCCGGGCATGATCGTTTAGATGCCCGTTTCTCTGTTCGGGAACAAGCCTGGATCCTGCCCGTTCGGTCACCAGCTGTGGCCCGGCAAGGCGCAGGTGAGCTGGACGCCGTGCCTCTGCGAGCCGGCCCGGGAGGCGGCCGGGCGCGGCCGCGGCATGGGACACGCCCGGGTCGCGTGCACCAGCTGCCAGGCCAGCTCCGGCAGACGGTGTTCGTCGAACCGCCGCACGACCGCGGGCACCGTCCGCTCTCCGACCCGAGCGTCAGCTTCAGCGGCTCACGGTGCCCAGCCGATCTTCGGCGGCACCACCGAGATCCAGAAGGAGATCATCGCCCCGCGGCCTCGGCGCGAGCGGACCACGGGGGGTCAGGTGGTGCTGGTACCAGCTGCTTGGCGCCAGGCGTCGGTTTCGGCATGGCTTCTGAAGTCGCTGCTCAGCGCCGTAGCAGCGGCAAGCGCGAGCGTCGCATGTACCTGAGCGGTGGCGATGTTCCCGGGATCTGGGTGTGCTGCGCTGAGGCCGCTGAGAAGTTCCTCGGCACGCAGGTAGTGCTCGGGGCCAGTCATTTATTCTCCGTTGTTACGCGTCCTTCGCCATAAGCACGGGACGTCACTGGCGGCGAGCCCGGTTTGCTGGCATACCTATCCAGTGGTCGCCTTCACCGTGCTCACCTTGGCACCAGGATGCTCACCTTGGCGGCATCCGGTCGGCGCATGGCCATACCCCGGCCCACGTCACGGACGGTGACGGCGGGGCGAGGATAGGGCGCGAGATCCGCCTGATCGCAGGTGTGAGCTGGTGGCTGGGCGCGTCTAGCCGCTCGCGAATGGATGATCTGGGTGTCCTTTCGGTTGCGGCGGCGCGGGGGATCAGCGGTCACTGCGGTCGTCGGCCGGATATGTTTTGCTTACCCGCAAGCTAGATACCCAGCGGGGCTGGCTGGCGCGATGCTGTAATCATGCGGAGCATGAGGCGTGCGGGCGGTGGGTACCGGCTGGACTTCTGGGTGCGGCATCGGCCGGGCAGCGCCTCTGAGCGGCCGGCCGCAGCGGGACTGGCCGGGCGAGGGGTGCTGCCGACGGCGCATCGGGCCATTGTGTGCGTGGATGTCGAGGAGTTCGGCGACCAGCGCCGGACCAATGCCGATCAGGTTGCGGTCCGTGATGGTCTGTACGGCGCGCTCGGCAAGGCATTCGCCAGATCGGGGGTGAGCTGGGAGGACTGCTATCGCGAGGACCGCGGTGACGGGGTGCTGGTGCTGGTGCGGCCCGAGGTGCCGAAGACCGTCCTGGCAGCGCGGGTTCCCCTCGAACTGGCCGCGGCTCTGGTCAGGCACAACCGGGCACACGGGGGTGAGGCGCGGATCCGGCTGCGGATGGCGGTCCACGCTGGGGAGATTGTCTACGATCGGCACGGGGTGGCGGGCACGGCGATAAACCACGCCTTCCGGCTGCTGGAGGCCGTGGCCGTCAAGGATGCGCTGGGCAGCTCACAGGGTGTCCTCGCGGTCATCGTCTCAAGATGGTTCTTCGATGAAGTCGTACGCCACGACCCGGCGTGCGGGCCGGCCTCGTACCGGCAGGTCCAGGTGTCGGTCAAGGAGACCGAGGACAGCGCGTGGGTCTGCCTGCCCGACAACCCGTACCCGCCGGAAGCGGGAGCCTGGCTCCCGCCAGTGCCGGAGGCGGCAGCGCCCCGTCAGCTGCCCGCCGCTGTCTGCGGCTTCGCGGGCCGCGCTGTTGAACTGAGCGCGCTCAGCCGACTGCTGGACCAGGCACCTGGGACAGGAGGCACGGTGGTGATCTCGGCGATCGGCGGGACGGCCGGGGTCGGCAAGACCGCGCTGGCGGTCACGTGGGCGCATCAGGTTGCCGACCGGTTCCCTGACGGGCAGCTGTACGTGAACCTGCGGGGGTTCGATCCGGTCGGGGCGCCGATGACCCCGGCCGAGGCGATCCGGGGCTTCCTGGACGCCTTCGAGGTGCCGGCGGAGCGGATCCCGGTCAGCCTAGATGCCCAGGCGGCGTTGTACCGCAGCCTGCTGGCCGGGCGGCGGGTGCTGGTCGTGCTGGACAACGCCCGGGACGTCGGCCAGGTCCGGCCGTTGCTGCCCGGCTCGCCGGGCTGTTTGGTGGTTATCACTAGCCGTAACCAGCTCACCAGCCTGATTGCCGCCGAGTCGGCTCATTCGATGACGCTGGACCTGCTGACCACCGCCGAAGCCCGGCTGCTCCTGTCCCACCGGCTCGGCCCGGACCGGGTGGCCACGGAGCCGCTGGCGGCGGAGGAGATCATCACCTTGTGCGCGCGGCTGCCGCTAGCGCTTGCCATCGTGGCCGCCCGCGCGGTCACTCATCCCGGGTTCCCGCTGGCGGCGCTGGCCGGCGAGCTCCGCGACGCCCACGGGAGCCTGAACGCCTTCCATGGCGGGGACACCGCAGCCGATGCGCGGGCGGTGTTCTCCTGGTCCTACCAGCAGCTCAGCTCGCAGGCCGCCCGGCTGTTCCAGCTACTGGGCCTGCACCCCGGGCCCGACACCACCGCCTACGCCGCTGCCAGCCTGTCCGCACTGTCCCCGGATCAGGCGCGCAGCCTGCTGACCGAGCTGGCACAGGCGCATCTGGTCACCGAGCGCACCCCCGGCCGGTTCGCCTTCCACGACCTGCTGCGTGCCTACGCCATCGAGCAAGCCCACGCTCACGAGACCGATGATGAGCAGAACGCAGCCATGAGCCGGGTACTCGATCACTATCTGCACAGTGCGCAAGCCGCCTCCCTCCGGCTTCATCCGCGGATCAGGCCCCTGACCGTTCCGCCGCCCCCACCCGGCGTGCTGCCCGAGGATCCGCCCGACTTCGCCGCGGCGTGGGCCTGGTTCGACGCCGAGCACCCAGTGCTGCTCGCCGCCATCGATCAGGCAGCCGCCCTCGCACAGGACACCCGCGCGTGGCAGCTCGCCTGGACGCTCACGGACTTTCTGGACCGGCAGGGGCGATGGCATGACTGGGCAGCGACCCAGCACACCGCCCTGAACGCCGCCCGACGCCATAACGACCGGTCAGGGCAGGCCCACGCGCATACGGTCATCGGCCTCACATACCGGCGGCTCGGCCGTTACCAGCAGGCTCACACCCACCTTCAACAGGCACTAGACCAGTTCGGGGAACTGGGCGACCGGCCGGGCCAAGGCGAAGCGCACACCATGCTAGGCGGCGTCCTTCTACGCCAGAACCGTCTCACAGATGCGCTACTGCATCATCAGCAGGCTCTCACCTTGTTCCGCGCCGCCGGTGACCGCTGGGGCCAAGGGAGAGCCCTCAACTACGCGGGCTGGGTTCACGCCCTGCTCGGAGACCACCACGAAGCTCTCGCTCACTGCGAGCAGGCGCTGGACCTGAACCGGGAAGCGGGCGACCGCTATGGCGAGACTCAAACCCTTGCCACCCTCGGCTATGCCCACGGCCACCTAGGTAACTATCAGCAGTCAGCCGACTACTGTCAAAAGTCGCTCGCCTTGTGCCGGGAAGTGCGGAACCGCTACATGATGGCCCTGGCTCTTGGCCACCTCGGCGATGCGCTCGATGCCGCCGGTAACCAGACTGCCGCCCGAGCCGCGTGGCGGCAGGCACTGGACACCCTCGACCACCTCGGCCTCGTCATCCCGTCGGCTCCGGGTCCCGGTGACCCGGACACCGCCCAGATCCGCGCCAAACTGGCCCGCCAGAATGGCCTTCTGTAGTACGGCGATGCCACGCCTGGGTCAGTATTCACCTGCCGTCGACAAGAACGGATGATCTGCGCGCATGGGGCTAACACATTCCTATTGCTTCAGCAGGCATTCCTATTCGGCGATCTGTAATTGTTCGAGGTAATTAAAATATGCCCGCTCGTCACGTTATGCGACCGCGAAGAGCGCTGACCGAGACGGTCGTCTACGTCCGAGACCATCATCGCCAGCAAGATAATACAGCCCAGTTCACCCGCATCTTTGCTGGTCACTAGACTTATACGGTCATGGCAGTAGTGGTGCCGCCGTGTACCGGGTAGTGCCGTCTTGTTCGGGTTATCGGTGTGTTAATCTCTACTGCGACCCGAACTCCGGCACAACAGATTATGCTATTGAGCTTCCGCTTTTCAGAAGGTCTGTCGCTCCCGATGCCACCGGGTAAGTATCGATCAGTCAGCCCAGCTAGAGCGCATCCATCGTGGTAGTTGGGCTGACACGACTATTTTAACGCTGGCGCCATCGTGTGCCGGAGAATGCCGTTTTGTCCGTGTTACGGGCGTGTTGGACGCATCCCGGACCCGGACTTGTGTTGGTCTTGTGTGTGCCGACCGAAGACCGGCTGCCGCCGGCTACCCGCTGGCCTGCCAGCCATCTCGTTACCCCTCGGCCAGGCCGGGAATGACCCACTGTGACGAACAAAGCATGCGCTGACGGATCAAAAGCACCC
>JASHYW010000027.1 GCA_030042885.1 Streptosporangiaceae bacterium
GACCGCGAACGGCCCCACGCCGGCCAGCAGGTTTCCGCAGTTCTGCCGGCCGGAAACCGTGGCCTGGTCCACACCCACCTGCAGGAACAGGTAATCGACGTCGGCATCGGCGCGAGCCGATCTACAGATGACCGCCACCTTGGAGGTCAGCGGGTGCGCCCCGCCGATGCCGTCGATCTGCCGGGCATCCGGACTGCCCATGATGCGCAGCAGCAGCTCGTCGCGTTCGGCCGGGTCCGCGGGCAGGTCCTCGGCCAGGAAGTAGGCCCCCTTCGACGTGCCGCCCCGCATCAGCATGCACCGCACCCCGTCATCCGGCGCCATCAGGGTGTCATCTCCACCTGCGGGGTGCGGGCCGCGTAGTCATCGGCGCTGACGAACTCGACGCCGCGGGCGGTGAGCTTGTCCCGCAGGCCGTACAGGTCCAGTCCGAGCTGGCCGCCGGCCAGCGCCTTACGGGTCTGCTCCTCCCTGGCCACCCGGGCCTGTCCCGCGGCCAGCGCCTGGCGGACCTCGCCGCGCGGCACGCACACCACGCCGTCATCGTCGGCGATGATCGCGTCGCCGGGCCGGACGATCTGCCCGCCGACCGATACCGGCACGTTGACCGCGCCGGGCGTCTCCTTGACCGTACCCTGCGCGCTGACCGCGGCCGACCAGACGCCGAAGCCCATGGCCCGCAGCTCGGCCACGTCCCGGACGCCGGCCTCGATGACCAGACCGCGGACCCCGCGGGCGGCCAGCGAGGTCGCGAGCAGCTCGCCGAACATCCCGTCCGTGCACGGGGAGGTCGTGGTCACCACCAGCACATCACCGGCCCGGCACTGTTCCGCCGCCGCGTGGATCATGAAGTTGTCGCCGGGCCAGCACAGCGCGGTGACCGCGGTCCCGCCGATCCGCATCCCATCCTGGATGGGACGAAGTCCGGGCCCGAGATACCCGGACCTGCCCACGGCCTCGTGCACCGTGGCCACGCCGAGCCCGGTCAGCTGATCGACCACGGCCAGGTCCGCGCGCGCCACGCCGGTGACGATCACGCTGCGCATCAGCTCAGCCTGTCCGTGACCTGCGGGAACACTCGCATGTAAGCCTCTCCCATGGTGGAGTGCTCCAGGCCGAGGTTCGGCCCGGCGTTGCGTTTGAGCTGCGTGCCGCGCCGCCTGGCCAGGTCGGTGTAGTACTCCCACAGGTGCTGCTGAGCCGCCATGGCTTCCATGGCCTTGCGCTTGGCCTCGAAGACCGGCGTGATGTCCAGCAGCACCTCCGGCTTGAACCCGCACATCTCCGGCTGGTGCGGCTCGAACAGGAAGACCGGCGGCGCGCCGATCGGCTCGCCGGGAGCGGGATAGCCGGCCGCCTGGGCCAGCACCCGCGCCCGCAGCGCCATCTGCGCCGCCGCGGGGTGGTCCCCGTTGTAGGGGTCGGCCAGCGGGTGGGTCAGCACGACCGAGGGACTCACCTGCCGATACACCTCGACGATCCGATGGATTAGCTCATCGGTCTCGCGCAGCGGGTAGTCCCCGGCGTCGAGGAACTCGATCTCGGCGCCGAGCACCGCAGCGGCGCTGGTCGCCTCGGCCCGGCGCAGCGCCTTGATCTCGTCCAGCGTCTTGCCCGCCCGCCAGGCGCTCGCCGACTCGCCTCGTTCGCCGTAGGTCAGGCAGAGCACCTGGACCCGGTCGCCCCGCGAGGCGGCCAGCGCGATCGCTCCTCCGGCCCGCCACACGAAGTCCGCGGCATGCGCGCTGATGACAAGCATGGACTCCCGGGTATTCACAGTGCCTCCTCAGATGTTCGCCGCCATCCGCAAGCCCTGCGGGCCACCGGCCGCTCGCGCGGCCCGCAAGGGGCCATGCTCGCTGGCCGGTACCTGATGGCGTCTCACGGGGCCTCCTCAGATGTTCGCCGTCATCCGCAAGCCCTGCGGGCCACCGGATGGCGTCTCACGGGGCCTCCTCGGTGTCGCGCAGGGCGGTGATGACACTGCTCAGGTGGCGCCGGGTCGCTTCCTCGGCCTCGGCGGGACGCCGGTCGGCGATCGCGGAGATCATCGCCAGGTGCTCGGGCAGCGACGCCTGCGTGCGGCCGGGGCGCAGCGACAGCTGAAACTGATGCCGGACCAGCTGCCCGTTCAGCCGCTCGAGCAGGCCAGCCGCGACCGTCTGGGCCGAGATCTCCCGTATCAGCCGGTGCAGCTCATGATTGAGAGCCGAGTACTTCAGCGGCTCACCGTCCGCGACGCTGCCTTCCATCCCCTCGCCCAGTCGGCGCAGCCGGGCGGCCTGCGACTCGGTGATCCGCTCGGCCGCCTTGGCGGCGCACAGTCCTTCCAGTGCCATCCGGCACTCGGTGATGGCGATCGCCTCGTCCAGGGTGACGGCCCGGACTCGCGCGCCACGGTTAGGTATCCGTTCGACCAGGCCTTCGGCGGCCAGGTCGAACAGCGCCGCCCGCAGGCTGGCCCGGGTTACGGCGAGCATCCCCGCCAGCTCCTCTTCCACCAGGCGCTGCCCGGGGGCCATGTCCCCGGCGAGGATCGCTTGCCGCAGCCGCTCGGCCGCCAGCTGCCGCCCCGGCTCGCCGGCCAGCACCGGCGCCGCGCCTGCCTGCGCCCGCACGGGCCGATCGTAGAAAATGTCCAACAAAATTGTCAACAATTGCCCGCACGCAGGAGATCCATGCCGGCAGCCAGTAGAGCCTCCACGCCAGGTCCACGATCTGGTCCAGCGTCTTGATCCAACCTCTATGCTCGGGGTCAAGGTTCTGCAGCGGAGGCGGTGGGGTGATCATGACGTACTCCTGGCCGGGGCCAGTGCCGCCCGGGGGACGTCGGGGGACCATCACGCTGATCCGCTGCGTCGGCTGCGGAGGGCCGCTGTTCCACACGAAGACCAAAGGCCAGCCACGGCAAGAGGACCACCAGCAGGGTTGCGAAGCCTTCATCAGGGCCATCCGGGCCATGCGATACGTCGACGAGCTCAAGCGGTCCGCAGCGGAGTCAGCGGGGACCTGGACCCGCACCCGGAGGTGGCGCAGCTACGTGCGGGAAAGCGCGAAGAAACTGTCCGTAGCGGCGTGCGAGAGTGACCCGGTCGCCGCGATCAGCGCCCTTGGCCACTCCTATCAGGCCGAATGCCAGACGGGCGGCAAACGAGTCAAGAGGACAGAGCAGACAGAAATGGCGGAAATGCTGATGCGGGCCTGCCGGCAGTTGGCCCTGGGGCAGGATCCGGCGCCGGTCGCCCGCCGCCCCATATAGCCAGGCGGCCCGCCAGGACCGTCGGCCGGGTGTCCCCGAGCCAGGCCTTGCCGTCCAGGTCATCGACCGTGACGAACCAGCGTCGTCCCGCGCCGGCCCATACCGCCCAGTGGTAGCTTCCGCCGCCGACCGCCGCGTACCGCATGGCCGCGGCGTCGATCCGCCAGCCGTCGGCCAGCGCGAGCCTCAGGTCGCGCTCCCCGACCCCGGCCGGCCTGTCCCTCACGGCGCCCCGGGCCAGGCCGCGACCCCCGGCACCGGGCCCGTCATCACTGCGATCGCGGGTGGCTGACCTGGCCGACGAACAGCGGCAGGCCGGTCGGGGTGTGGATGATCGCGAACAGGAACGGCCGGTCGACGATCATCGTGACCGGCGGAGGGGTCCGCCGCATGGCCATCGCGTGGAAGACCACCGCGGTAGCCGCGGCCGCTTCGGTTCCCTTCTCGTCGACGTCGACGTACGCCTTGTGCGCGACCGCGCTGATCCGCAGCCGTTCGGCCTCGGTGATGCCGCTGAAGTCTGCCCGGCGGCTGAAGGCCTCCGACACGCCGAGCCGCCTCAGCACCGGGATGAGATCGAACGCGGCCTCCAGCCGGAACCTCGGCATGGACAGCGTGACCTGGTGGCTGGACGCGCCGGCCAGCAGGCCGCGCAGGCCGCCCGCGGCGATCACGGGATCAAGCGCCGCCAGCGGCCCGTCCGGCAGCACCACCGCCATGGCCAGGCCGCCGTCCCTGTAGGGCAGCACGGCCGCCTGGTATCCGTCACCGCGCCGGTAGGCCCGCGCCGCGGTGCCGCGCATCATCGGCACGTTCAGGGCTGACCCGCCCGGGCCGTCCGGGTAGAACGGCGCGTCGCGCGTGGCATTCTCGGGAAACGGCTCGGTCCAGGCGGCCTTCAGGTATATCGCGCTGCTGAGCACCAGCCGGGTGTCGGCGTCGACCGAGTGCGGCGGCAGCAGCCCGGTGATCTTGCCCGCGGTCTGCTCGGCGATCACGCGGTTGATCTCGCTCCGCGCCGCCTCTGGTGCCGCGGCGAAGTCGGCGTCCACGACCGACGCCGCCGCGGCAGCTAGCAGTTCGGCAGTGAACCCTGGCTCCAGCGGCAGGCCGGACTGTACCCACATCATGCTGGGGGCCCGGAAGGTCACCGATCCGCCCGCCGCCACGTCGTTGACCACGGCCGATACCGCGCGTAGTCCCTCGGCCGCCGCATCCGGCGATCCGTGCAGGGCTCTGGCCAGTTCCGCCGCCGTCCGGCCGCGCGCTCCGCACAGTGCCATCCGCAGCGCGCTGGCCACGCTCACCGGGGAGAACACAGTGTCCGCGGCATCCTCGCTGAGCAGCCGGTACAGATCCGCTCCGAATGCGTCGTCCGCTGCCGTCACCCCGGCCGCCGCTCCCTCTGGCGTGGGCGGGGACGCGGGCGGCGTGTTCGCCGTGGCTGGTTCTTCGTCCATCGCCTGTTCGTACCCTCCGCCCACCATCCGATCACACGCCAAGCCGCCACAGCCCTTTACCCGGCCGTGAACGACAAGGAAATCATGTACGGGGGCCATCGTGGGCCGTGACACGATGACCCCATGGGCTGGTTCACCACGAGAGCGACCACCGAATTCCTGGCCGAGGCGGCCCAGGGTGGCCGGCCAGCGGGACCGGGACCTGCTTCGAGCCGTGCCACGCCGCGGCGCGCTAGGCTGCACCGGTGAGCGGACTTGAGAACTTCGCCCGGCTGGTCGAGGGCGATCACGGTCTGTGCGTGGTATCGACGTTGCGGCCTGACGGCACCATCCAGTCGTCGGTGGTGAACGCGGGCGTGCTGCCGCATCCGGTCACCGGAGCCCAGGTGGTTGGCCTGGTCAGCCGGGGCGACGCCCGTAGGCTCAGCTACCTGCGAGCCCGGCCGCGTGCCACGGTGCTGGTCCGGGCCGGCTGGGAGTGGGCCTCCGCCGAAGGTCCCGTGGAACTGGCCGGACCCGACGACCCCATGCCCGGGGTAGACGCCGAACGGCTGCGGCTGCTGCTGCGAGAGATCTTCACCGCGGCGGGGGGAACGCACGAGGACTGGCCCACTTACGACCGGGTCATGGCTGAGGAACGCCGCGTCGCCGTGCTGGTGATGCCGGAGCGGACGCGACCCGCCCCGGGGGCCTGAGAACAGGGGCGTCCTGAGCAGGGCCAGGGGCGGCGCTAGCCGATACTCGCGCGCGTTACGCGCTCGCACACCGATAGCATCGGGTAACCAGACCTGTTAGACAGAGGGAGTTCACCGTGTCCAGCCAGCAGCTTCGCATCATCCTCGCCGGAAGCGAGCATGTGGTCGAGGCTGGCACCACGGTGGGCGCGGCCCTCGAAGCAGTGCCCGGCTCAGGCCCGAGCGTGATCGCGGCCCGGGTCAACGACGAGTTGCGCGACCTCGCCTGGCAAGTCGCCGACGGAGACGTCGTCGAGCCGGTGGACATCGCCAGCGACGACGGCCGGTACATCCTGCGGCATTCGGCCGCGCACGTCATGGCCCAGGCCGTGCAGGATCTGTTCCCGCAGGCCAAGCTGGGCATCGGGCCGCCGGTCGAGAACGGCTTCTACTACGACTTCCACGTGCCTTCCCCGTTCACTCCCGACGACCTGAAGGCCATCGAGGCGCGGATGCGCCAGATCGTCAGGCAGGGCCAGCGGTTCTCCCGCCGGCTGGTCACCGATGAGCAGGCGCGTGACGAGCTTGCCGCCGAGCCGTACAAGCTGGAGCTGATCGAGCTCAAGGGCCACGGGTCCGGCTCGCTGGACTTCGAGCTAACCGAGGGCGTGGAAGTCGGCGGCACCGAGCTGACCATCTACGACAACCTGGACCCGGGCACCGGCGAGCTCTGCTGGAAGGATCTGTGCCGCGGTCCGCACCTGCCCACCACCAGGGGCATCCCGGCGTTCAAGCTGATGCGCAGCGGCGGCGCCTACTGGCGGGGCAGCGAGAAGAACCCGCAGCTGCAGCGGATCTACGGCACCGCGTGGGAGTCCCGCGACCGGCAGGACGAGTACCTGAAGTTCCTGGAGGAGGCCGAGAAGCGCGACCACCGCAAGCTCGGCGCGGAGCTTGACCTGTTCTCGTTCCCGCCTGAGATCGGCAGCGGCCTGGCCGTCTTCCATCCCAAGGGCGGCCTGGTCCGCAGGATCCTGGAGGACTACTCGCGGCGTCGGCACGAAGAGGCCGGCTACGAGTTCGTGAACACCCCGCACATCACCAAGTCGGAGCTGTTCGAGATCTCCGGTCACCTGGACTGGTTCGGGGAGAACATCTTCCCGCCCATGGAGTTCGAGGGCGCCAAGTATTACCTCAAGCCCATGAACTGCCCCATGCACATCCTGATCTACCGGTCGCGCGGCCGGTCCTACCGGGAACTGCCGCTGCCGCTGTTCGAGTTCGGCACCGTCTACCGGTACGAGAAGTCCGGAGTGGTGCACGGCCTGACCAGGGTCCGCGGCCTGACCATGGACGACGCGCACATCTTCTGCACGCCGGAGCAGGCGGGCACCGAGTTGCGGCGGCTGCTGGCCTTCGTCCTGGACCTGCTGCGCGACTACGGTCTCGACGACTTCTACCTTGAGCTGTCCACCCGGGATGACGAGAAGGACAAGTGGGTCGGCAGCCAAGAGGACTGGGAGCAGGCCACCGAGGAGCTACGGCTGGCCGCCGAGGAATCCGGTCTGGATCTGGTGGCCGATCCCGGCGGCGCCGCCTTCTACGGGCCGAAGATCTCCGTGCAGGCCCGGGACGCGATCGGCCGCACCTGGCAGCTGTCCACCATTCAGGTCGACTACAACCTGCCGAAGCGGTTCGGGCTGGAGTACCAGGCCCCGGACGGCAGCAGGCAGCAGCCGATCATGATCCACCGTGCGTTGTTCGGGTCGATCGAGCGGTTCTTCGGCATCCTGGTCGAGCACTACGCGGGCGCGTTCCCGCCCTGGCTGGCACCGGTCCAGGCGGTCGGCATCCCGATCGCCGACGCGCACGTGCCGTACCTGTCCAAGGTGGCGGCCCAGTTGCGCGAGCACGGCATCAGGGTCGAGGTCGACGCGAGCGATGACCGGATGCAGAAGAAGATCAGGACCGCGCAGCGGCAGAAGGTGCCGTACATGCTGATCGCCGGCGACGCCGACGTGGCCGCCGGGGCGGTGTCGTTCCGCTACCGCGACGGGTTGCAGAAGAATGGCGTTCCCGTCGACGAAGCGGTCGCCGAGATCGTCACCGCCGTACGCGACCGCATCCAGGTGTAACCGGGTGGCCGCGGACCCGCCCACAGGCCCCCGCAGGCCGGCTGCCGGCCAGGAGGATTTCGTCGGCGTTCCCGACGCGTTCGACCGGCTGTGGACGCCGCACCGGATGGCCTACATCAGGGGAGAAAACAGGCCGTCAGGTCCGGGCCAGGACGAGGAGTGCCCGTTCGACCGCGCGCCGAGGCAAAACGACGAGGACGGTCTGATCGTGGCCAGGGGCTCACTGGTGTACGCGGTGCTCAACCTGTACCCGTACAACCCCGGCCACCTGATGGTAGTCCCGTACCGGCACATAGCCGACTACACCGACCTGACCGCCCCGGAGACCGCCGAATTCGCCGAGTTCACCAAGCGCGCCATCCGAGCCCTGCGCCGCGCCTCCGGCCCGCACGGCTTCAACATCGGCATGAACCTCGGCGCGGTGGCCGGCGCCGGCATCGCCGCCCACCTGCACCAGCACATCGTGCCCAGGTGGGGCGGCGACACCAACTTCATGCCGGTGGTCGGCCGCACTCGCGTCCTGCCGCAGCTGCTGGCCGACACCCGCAAGCTCCTAGCCGAGGCCTGGAAGGGTTAGCCCTTCGCTTCGGCGGCTACCTTGGCCGCCAGGTGGGACGGCAGCGGCTCGTGCCGCAGGTACTGCCGGGTGAACGAGCCCGTGCCATGGGAGATCGAGCGCAGGTCGATGGCGTACCGGGTGATCTCAAGCTCCGGGATCTCGGCCTTGACCAGGGTCCGCCCCACAGGGACGGGCTCGGTGCCGAGGACCCGGCCGCGGCGCGAGGACAGGTCCGACATCACCGCGCCCACGTAGTCGTCGGGCACCAGCACGTTCACCTCGTCGACCGGCTCGAGCAGCATCGGCTGAGCCTTGTCCACGGCGTCCTTCAGGGCCAGCCGCCCGGCCTTCTGGAAGGCCATGTCGGAGGAGTCCACCGAGTGCGCCTTGCCGTCGAACAGGGTGACCCGGAGCCCGGTCAGCGGGTAGCCGGCCACGACGCCCTGCTCCATCTGCCACCGGACGCCCTTTTCTACCGACGGGATGTACTGCCGCGGCACCACGCCGCCGACGATCTTGTCGACGAACTCGAAGCTGGACGCATCCTCCAGTGGCTCCACCTCGATGTGGCAAATGCCGTACTCGCCGTGCCCGCCGGTCTGCTTGACGTTCCGGCCGAGCCCGGTGGCCTTGCCCGCAATCGTCTCGCGCAGCGGGACCCGCAGGTCGGTCGTCTCCACCGCCACGCCGTTCCGGTTGGCCAGCCGGTCCAGCAGCACGTCGGCGTGTGCCTCACCCATGGTCCACAGCACGAGCTGCCTGGTCTCCGGGTTCATCTCCAGCCGCAGCGTCGGGTCCTCGGCGACCAGCCGGGACAGCGCCTGGGACAGCTTGTCCTCGTCGGCCTTGGACTTGGCCACGATCGCGACCGGCAGCAGCGGCTCGGGCATGGACCACGGCTCCATGAGCAGCGGGCGGTCCTTGTCCGACAGCGTGTCACCGGTCTCGGCGGTGCTGAGCTTGGCCACCGCGCAGATGTCCCCCGCTGGGCACTGCGTGACCGGCCGCTGCTGCTTGCCGAGCGGTGAGGTCAGCGCGCCGATCCGCTCGTCGTCGTCGTGGTCTTCATGCCCGCGGGCGGACCGCCCGTGGCCGGAGACGTGCACGGAGGCGTCCGGGCGCAGCGTGCCGGAGAACACCCGGACCAGGCTGATCCGGCCGACGTAAGGGTCGGAGGTGGTCTTGACGACCTCAGCGAGCAGCGGGCCCTTCGGGTCAGAAGTCAGCCCGGTGACGGGCTTGCCGTCGGGCGTGGTGACCGCGGGCAGCAGGTGCTCAGCGGGCGAGGGGAAGGCTTCGGTCAT
>JASHYW010000004.1 GCA_030042885.1 Streptosporangiaceae bacterium
TTCCGTCGCTGGCATCGCACATAAAGAGGATCTATGGCAGTTGTGTCGCGATGAGCTCACCGGTGTTGACATCCGTATCGACGGTTGGGATATCCGCGGCCGCTGGTTCGGTGTGGTCATCGGGGCCACGCCGCGGACCGGGGAGTTGCGGCGCGGCCAGACGATCCCCTGGCGGGTGATCGCCGCCCAGATCGCACCGGGCGAACGCCGCGACTCGCGCTGATCCGATGGAGCCCGCCGAGACCGGCGGGAACACCAGTCCGGTCGGCGCGGGACGGGTGACGACTGGGGCGGGGAGGGGCAGTTGAGCGAGGGTTTTCCCGGTGCCAGGCGGGCTCGCGGCCGGGTCACTAGTGGCCGGGTACCGGGTGGAGAGTCGCTGGGCGCGGACGGGATGGCCGTGGCGTACCGGGCCCGGGACGAGCGGCTGGGACGGATGGTCACGCTGAAGGTGCTGGCTCCGGGGCTAGCGGGTAACGACAAGCCTGTGTTCGGTCGTGTACAGATTGAGGCCATTAAGTGACTCGGTATATATCAAGCGAAGTAACCATCATATGGTGATGGTTGACGCCTCTCTCAGCTATCGATACTTCTAAGACGAAGTAAACTTCTTCTTATGAAACTTTCTTCGTCTGAAGCCTCAGCCGGGATCAGCCAGCGTAACCGGGCGCTACTGGAGCAACTGCATCGCCGGACGAAGGGAGCTTTCGATGTGGCAGAGGCATCCCAGATCCTCGGCGTGGGCCACGAGGACGCGAGCCGACTGCTTGGCTATCTGGCACGGCGTGGCTGGCTGTCGCGGGTCCGACGCGGGCTCTATGTCACGGTCCCGCTCGACGCCCGGCGCTCGGGCGAGTGGGTGGCAGACTCTTGGGTGGTGGCCGAACGGGTCTTCAACCCTTGCTATATCGGCGGGTGGAGCGCGTGTGAGCACTGGGACCTGACCGAGCAGATATTTCGCACCCTTCTAGTCGTCACCGCCCGGCGGGTGCGTCACCGAGATGTCGAGATCCAAGGGCTCCCGTTCCACCTGACCGTCCGGCCACATGACTTGCTATTCGGCACAGCACCAGTCTGGCGTGATCAGACTCGCGTCTGCGTATCGGATCCATCCCGGACCATCGTGGACGTTCTTGACGATCCGCGACTCGGCGGCGGCATCCGGACGGTAGCGGATGTGCTCTATGAGTACTTCCGCAGCGAGCACCGCAATGACCAACTCCTCCTTGAATACGCAGATAGGCTGGGAAACCGCGCCGTGTTCAAACGGCTCGGTTATCTGCTGGAGCACTCCGGAGCCGAGGCGTCCGGCCTGATCGAGGCTTGCCTGGAACGTCGAAGTTCAGGACTGGCCGTACTCGACCCGTCCGTAAGGGTGCGAGGACGCATCGTCAGGCGCTGGCGGCTACGAGTCAACGTCACGCTGGGAACACCGGGAGACGAGTGGTGATTACCAGGGCCGACATCATCGAGCGTGTTCGCGAGTGGCAGCTTACTGAGGAGGTGGTTGAGAAGGACTACGTCCTCGGCCGACTGCTGTTGGGATTCGGCAGTGATCCAGTCTTGGGTGACCAATGGGTCTTTAAGGGCGGCACGTGCCTGAAGAAGTGCTATATCGAGACCCACCGATTCTCGGAAGACCTGGATTTCACGGTTCTCCCAGGTGGCCCGTATCGTCCCGAGCAGATCGAGCCGCTCCTTGCCCGAGTACTCATCAAAATGCACGGCGTATCCGGCATCAACTTCTCCTCGAGGGCGCCCGCGTGTCCATTCACGGGGTGAGGGTGAGGTCGGCGTGACACGGTGTATGGGGTGCTTGAACCTGTAGTTGAGGTTGAGCATGATCGGGTTCGTGTCCGATGTGCCTGGTCCGTCTGGTGCCGGGGAGCAGCGTGAGCTGCTGGCCCGGCTGCGGGCCGTGATCGAGGCGAAGGACGCTGAGAACGCGGTGCTGCGGGCAGAGCTGGACGCTGCGCTGGAGCGGTACCGGCGGCTGGAGCTGCGGGTTGCGGAGCTGGAACGCCGGCTGGGCCAGGACAGCACGGACTCCGGGACGCCGGCGTCGAAGGAGAGCATCGGGGCGAAGGAGCGGCGTAAGGCCGGGCGGCGGCAGGAATCAGAGCGGGAGCGGCGCAAGGACCGCAAGCGGGGCGGGCAGCCCGGGCACCAGGGCAAAGGCCTGGCCCGGGAGCCGGATCCCGATGAGATGAAGGAAGCGGGGCCGCCGGCGGAATGCCGCAGCTGCAAGGCTCCCCTGGACGGCGCGGCGGCCGCGGGCTCGCGGTGGGCGCAGGTCATCGACGTGGAAGTGATCCGGAAGGTGACCGAGTGGGCGCTGCCGGGCCGGGAGTGCCCGTGCTGCGGGACGGTCACGTTCGCGGAGCCGCCGCCGGGCGCGCACGCGGGCTCGGTGTCTTACGGGGCGGTGCTGAACGCCGCCGCGGTGGTGCTGACCGCGTACGGGAACGTGCCGCCGGAGCGGGCCGCGCAGGTCATGGCCATGCTGCTGGGGGTGCCGGTCTCGCCGGGCTGGGTGGACAAGGCCAGCGCCCGGCTGGCGGCGCAGCTGGGCAAGGCCGGGTTCGACGCTGCGATGCTCGCGGCGCTGGCCGGCCAGGACGCGCTGGCTGCGGACGAGACCCCGGTGAACGTGCTGGACAACAACGCCCCGCAGCCCACTGCGCGGGAAGAAGGGGAAGAACAGGACCCCGAAGACAAGGAGAAGGCGGCTGCGGGCGCCCCGCATGTGCTGATCATCCGGACCCCGGACGGCCGGCTGACCTGGCTGCGGGCCCTCGCCTCGCGGCGCAAGGGCGATGTCGCCGCGGGCATCCCGGCCGCGTTCACAGGGCTCCTGATGACCGACGGCTACACCGGCTACCAGCACCTCCTCACCCGGCTGGCCGGCATCCAGCAATGCTGCCAGCACATAATCAGGCGATGCCGGGCAGTCATAAAACTCGGCCCCGGCAGCCTGCAGTCCTGGGCCGGCGACATCATCGCCATCCTGCGCGAGGCGCACCAGGCCGTCCAAGACGCCCGCGCCCGCGGCAGCACCGCCCTCGGCGCAGACCTGCTAGGCAAGCTCCGCCAGCGCTACGACGACGCCATCGCCTTCGGCATCACCCATAACCGGCTGCGGGACTGGCACGAGGGGAACCACCCCGGCTACGCGCTGGGCTGCTGGCTGCGCGACTACAAGGAGCAGGTCTTCCTGTTCACCTGCGACTTTGCCGTGGACTGGACGAACAACTGCTCCGAGCAAGCCGTCAGGGCCGCCAAACGCCACCAGGCCGTCTCGGGCTACTGGCACACCCCGCGCACCCTGGCCCGCTGGTGCCGCATCAGAAGTTACCTGGACTCCGCCGCGAACCATGAGCTCACAGCTCTCGACGCCATCACCCGCGCCCTCGCCGGCGCTCCCTGGCTACCCGCGCCATCGCGGATGAGCCTGATCGCGTTACCTGACACCAAGGGGCCGCCTCGGCCTGGCGGCGGGCTTTCCTGGATCAGTCTTGCCGGCACCTGCGGATCGCGCTTCTGGCGACCGGGCCGGGGAGTTCCCGGCCGGAACGGGGGCCTTCGGCGCGTTTTGCCGCCTGCCCGTCACTGATGAGCGCGCAGCGCGGCGAGCAGCCATACGCTTCCCGGCATGTGGGACGGGAACGGCGGCCATCCGTTGATGATGGCCGTGAGCTGCCAGTACCGGTCGATCCGCGGGTCGGTGGTCACCTCAAGCCCGGCGATCAGCTCCTCGCGGTCCACCGGGCGCACGCCCGGGGCGGGTTCCAGGATGCGGTTCAGTACCTGGGCGGCCTCGGCCGAATCCGGCGGGCACCCCCGCAGCACTGCCGCCACGGCGTTCTCGTGCGCCCAGCTAAGCCAGTCCTGCAGCCCGTCCCTGGCGTCGATCTGGATGCCGATGTCGGTCACTTGCCGGATCCGCTGCCGGAAGTCCGGGTCACTGACCAGCTCGGCGATCTCCACCCAGGCGTCAACCTGCTCGGGCGAGGGGTCATCGGGCAGGTTCGGGGCCGCGTTCCAGCGGTTCAGGCCCGGGGAGTCGGCCGGGTTGGGCTCCAGGCCCTGGAATACCTCGGCCAGGAAGTCGTCGATCATCTGCCTGCGCTCGGCCACCGACATCTGGGCCAGCTTGCTCATCATGGTCATCTCCTCGTTGCCTGCCGCGCGCTTAACCACCACGGCCAGCACCGCGCGGTGCAGCCGCAGCGCGCGGATCTGCGCGTCCAGCGCGTCCAGGTGGACGGCGGCGACCTCGGCGATGCTCGCCTGGCCCGCTAGCACCCGGCGCACGTCGGCCAGGCCCAGCCCCAGGTCGCGCAGCGTGGCGACCAGCTCCAGCCTGGCCACGCACGCCGCGTCATACAGCCGCCGTCCGCTCCCGGTGCGGGCCGCTGGGGGCACCACGCCGATGTCAGACCAGAACCGGATCGTGCGGACCGGCAGCCCCGTGCGCCTGGCCAGTTCGCCGATCGAAAGCACCGGCTCGTCGTCCTCCACGCC
>JASHYW010000182.1 GCA_030042885.1 Streptosporangiaceae bacterium
GGTGGTATGGGCCTTTTCCGTGCAGCCTCCCTCCGAACCCGGTGTGCACCGTTTCGATGCGCCGGGCTCTCCAGCGATTTATGCCGCGTGCGCGATAGGGTTGGCGTGGATCCAGTCATGGCAGGACGCGCAGACGATGAAAGCGCACAAGTCAGCCTGTTGCACAAAGACCGCCCGTTGAGCCTTGGTGGGGGTGAATGCTGCCAAGGTCGGCTTTTCGGTTGCTGAGTGGGGGACCGCGCCTTATGCGAAGCTCGCTGGCGCCTGGATGGAGATCGTTTTCGTCGGGATCCGTTTGTGCGACAGGCTGAAGTGTACGAGAACGCAACGCTCTCACATCGGCATGTGAGTAACGCGCCATGCGAGAACCCATGGAGCGGTTGGTGGCGGAGGCTCGTTTCGGCCACGGGTGGCCGGAGCGCTGGCCTCGGCACAGGCCTTAGCGACCCTCACCCGCCGGCAGAACGGATGATCTAATGAGCGGTACAACGCCTCAGGCCGGCATGAGCCCCAGTTGAGTCATGAGCTCCGCACGGTCGAAGATAAGCCGGAAGCTTGACCACTTGCCATTAAGGTAAGTGAGTCCCAGCGTGTAGGGGATCGCCACGCTCTTCCCCGTCGGGGGAATGTCCTGACTGCCGGGCACGTGGAATGTCTCCGTATGCGTGCCCGTGAAGACCGATTCCTGGACGGCCTCGTTCCCTTCTGCGACTGCGACGTTGATCGTGCACCTGCAATCCGGGAAAGCGTCC
This sequence comes from Streptosporangiaceae bacterium, assembly GCA_030042885.1. Next base: position 753 of record JASHYW010000182.1, read on the forward strand.
TGCCAGACAGACCAGAACATGCGGCCAGTATCGAGGCCCTGGCCAGCTACTCCTCCCGGGGCACTGAAGGTAATGCTGTCGTCGCAGCACGCGAGCCACCCATCGGGGTCGTGCGCATTCCAGGTGTCGTAGAAACGCGTAACGAGATTTTTGATGTCTTCCATCTGGTAACTCCCCACCCATGGAGCTAACAAGCACGGGAGCAGTACTGATACCTCAGCTGTTTCTGAGCTCGTCCGTGCCAGTTCTGTACAGAGTACGCCACCCTTGATGCTCTGCAACAGGCACCCAGCCAGATTGGGCGGTTACCCGCGCGGTCCTCCCCAGAGTCGGCCACGCTCCGTGACTGCTGGCGTTTTCCGGTCCGGTCCCGCGGCAAGGCCGGCCCAAGCCGGCCTTGCACCGCGTCGTCATCTGCGGTGTGGCGCGGATCTCGGGAACCGGCTACCGGGAAGGGAGGCCGAGCGCTCAGAGCGGGATCCGGCGGCGTGCCGTCCTCGTCAGCACGTAGATGAACGGCCCTTTCCGTTGCAGCAGGCTCATGACGTACCGCCACTGGCACATGAGCACCTCGAGCTGAGTGAAGGTGTTCACTGCCTCCTCGCCTGCCAGGTTGATCATGCGGGCGCCGCTGGAGCGTACTGCCTCGATCTCAGCCCGGTGGTCCTGGATGTGACGATCCCGCGTGATATTCAGCCATCACTGGCGGGCGGTTTCCGGGATCCATACGTCGTCGTCGGTGTCAGGATCGGTGATGGTGCAGGCCGGCCGGACCCGCCGGCTTCTCGTCAGGCCACCTGGGTCGCCCGGGTACGTCACGTCCCCCCTGATTTGAACCAGGATCTTGGCTAGGCCGAGTAGGTCAGCGTCAACGTAGTAGTGGACGGCAGCCGGCTTCGCCGGCTTGCTCATGCCGCCCGCGCCCGTGCGGACGTCTCGTAAGCGAGCGCCCACCTCACATCGTCGTCGGACAGGCCGAAGTCCGCGGCGATATCATCCACGGTCTCACCGGCTTCGGAGTGTTCCCAGATGATCTCGGTACTGATCCCCTTCACCGCAGGCCGGCCCGCACGGCTACCCGGGCGCATGACCACCGGTGAATGCGGATCGTCGTGCGGTCGCCAGGCCGCCGCGAGATCGCCTTCCCACGTGACGCGCTTGTAGAACGAATCAGCCGCAGGCGTCAGCACGTACTGGCCGCGGACGACGGCGACAAGGCAGAACTCGGCATCAAGCCCAGTAGCATCCTGCACTTCCGCCAGGAGTTCCTTACCGCTCACATAAGGCCGCTGGTCAGCAAGCGGATAGGGGACGCCGAACTCCTGGCGCATCTTGTCGATGAAGGCACGCAGCTCCGCCAGCGCCACGCCGTGCGTGCGCCGGTACTCTCTCAGCAGGCCAGCCTCGACGAACTCCGCCCAGGTGACAGGTGCCCGGCTACCGCGAGCCTGCTCGCGGATAACTGGCCGGTACCGCCGCCCGCGATACTCCCCGCCTTCCAGCCAGTAATTCAGCGTGTTCTGGCTGACCCGCAGCAGACGCGCGGCCTCGGCCTCGGTGAACATCTCCCGGTCCAGAACGGTCACGCCCATGGCTGAAGTCTTGCATTCTCCGTCCGCTCGTGCGAGGACGTGCGCAATCGCGCCATCCACAATTCGCAGGTCCCCTCTCGCCGCGCGGCAAGTGCCGGCGCACCGCCCCGGATCGCTCACCGATCAGCTCCCCGGCTTCGCCGGGCTTGCCCGCCCGGAAGCCCAGCTCGCGCACGCAGCGCCGCAGCTCCCGCACCGCGTCCATCGGACGGGCCAGGTCGACGGCGGCGACGCCGGCGAACCGGCCCGGGTAGCGGGCGGTGATCGCGGCGACCGCGTCGTTGGAGATCAGCGGCCCCCGCGGCCCCCACCAGGCGCACAGCATCCCGGTCCGCACGCCGGCCGCGTCCATCGCCGCCACCGTCGCCTCGACGGGGACCTCGCCGCTGGCCAGCTGGCCGCGGGCCCAGCGCCGCAGCGAATCGAACATGGGGTCCGCCAGCAGCTCCGCCGACGGATGCTGCACCCAGGCATCGATGATCACCAATTCAGCTCTCCGGTAGCCGCCGGGTACCCACCACGCCAGGGAATCACGGCCAGCACCAGCCCCGGAAGACACCGCCTGCCCCGACACGGCTGCTGCTGACACTCAGTCACCAGCCCCTGTCCGACGTGACGTACCCGAGCCGCCTGCGCAGTTCTCGGCTATCCGGCATAGCTGGCCGAAGCCTCCTTATTTGCCTTTATGGGTAGGTGGTCCTGCCTGCGCACCGAGGCCGCAGGCTGCAGAGTGCTCCCGCGTGTAGCCGTGATGAGGCTTGCCTGTGTCACAGTGCGGCTGGGCCCCGCCTTTGGCTAGGCTGCCCAGAGGCGAGCTGCGGGGCCGCTGCTGGTCAGGGACCAATGGCTGCCGTTCACTTGATTTGCCTCTAACGGAGGGGGCGGGAATGTCATCTGGTGAGCCAGGCCGTCTAGGGCATCGCGGCGGGGATCATGATTTTGCCGCAAGCGTCCCGGGGGGCGTGATTACGGCGTCGCAGACCGGGGCCGGGATGCCGGTACTCATTCTTCACGGCGGGCCCGGAATTTCCGATTACACAGCATCTTTGGCCGCCAAACTTGACGACGCGTTCAGCGTCATCCGGTTCCAGCAGCGCGGCCTGGGACCTTCCACGACATCTGGGCCGTTCGACATCGACCGGCATGTGGCGGACGCGATCGCGGTCCTCGACGCGGCCGGAGCCGACCGGGCCTACGTGATCGGGCACTCCTGGGGCGGGCACCTGGCCATGCACCTGGCAGCTCAACACCAGGACCGCCTGCTGGGCCTAGTCGCGGTCGACCCCCTCGGAGCGGTTCCCGATGGCGGCGAAAGCGATCTCAACAGAATCTTGGCCGAGCGGATACCGCCAGAACGGGCGGCGCGGGCGCAGGAACTCGACGAGCGGGCGATGGCCGGCGAAGGAACCGCCGAGGACGCCGACCGCGGCTCATACGCTTCGCCATACTGCTTGGGTTCTACTACCGCCAGGTACTACGGTCCCGACAAGCGGTTGCAAACCACAAGCGGAAGGAGCCCCCGTGCTGAGGCAGGTCGCGGAGGGCGTGCTGATCCACCAGAGCGAGTTCTGCCTGAGCAACGCCGTTGCCGTGCACGGCCGGGCTGGCGTGCTGCTCATCGACCCCGGGGTGCACCGCTACGAAATGGCCGCCCTCGCGAACGACCTCCGCGAGTGGGGCCAGCCCGTTGTGGCAGGGTTCTCGACGCATCCGCACTGGGATCACCTGCTCTGGCACGCCCGGCTCGGCGCGGCGCCCCGTTACGGCACGGCCCGCTGCGCGGCCACTGCCCGGGATCTGCTGTCGGACCCGCACTGGAAGGCCCGCATCGCCGAGTGGATACCGCCGGACATCGCCGGGCAGGTACCGCTGGACCTGCCCGGCCTCATTACCGGGCTGCCCGCCGAGACGGCGCAGATTCCCTGGGATGGCCCTGACGTCCGGATTATCGAGCACCGGGCGCATGCCCCGGGCCATGCGGCGCTGGTGATCGAGGAACGCGGGGTTCTGGTCGCCGGCGACATGCTTTCTGATGTC
>JASHYW010000183.1 GCA_030042885.1 Streptosporangiaceae bacterium
CCGGATCGCGGGCCCCGGCGGTCAGCGCCGCCAGCTGCGCGTCGTCGGGCCCGGGCGGCGGCGTTGTCCGGGTCCTGGTACAGGTCCAGGTCGCCCGGGTACTCCTCGTCGGCCAGCGCGGCCAGGCAGGCCGCGTCGCCGGTCCAGTCCGGCCAGTCCGCGCTGGACGGCATCAGCTGCCACCCCGGGGACCCGGGCCCGGGGACGTCATCCGGCCCGGCGGGCCCGCCAGACCGGTCCTCGTTCCGCCCGGGCTCGGGGAGAGCCGGTCCTGTGCCCGCGCGCCACCGTCCGTTCTGATAAAATCCTTCTATCAAACATGATAGCGAAAAACATGCCGAAATTAGGTGCGACACGCCGATGAATACGCACCGCGTCCCGCCGTAGCCCGGACCATGCGGGCCCACCGCAACCCGCGAGCGCTACCGGATGAGGCTCCCGAACTGCCCCAGGTGGGCGACAGGCGGCAGCTGAGACCGGCCACCCCCATGGGGGATGGCCGGCGTCTTCGGGGGTAGACATACAACCGGAGCCCTCGCATCGAAAGGCGAGAGCCAGACGGGCACGCCACATTCGGCACTGGACAGGGGAGTCGGTTATGGGGATCTTCCGCAAGTCCGCGGGCAAACCGGGCCGGCATCGCAAAGGGTCTCGCAGCCTGGTGCAAATCAACGAGGAATCGCCGAAACTCCAGCAGGTCGAGGAGGCCGCAGCCGAGGACGTGGCCCGGGTCCGGGAGGACGAGAAATACTTCGACAAAGACGCGCCGGCCAACCAGGACGAACTGTAAGCAGGCCCGGGACGAGCTCCGGGCAAGGCCCGGCACCAACTGCGAGTTAGCCCCGGAGCAACCGCGAGTAAGGCCCGGCACCAACTGCGAGTCAGGCCCGGCACGAGCCGCGAGCTAGGTGTCGCACTCCGGGTGGCTTGGCGGCACATCCAGCGCCGGATTGCGGTCGAAGAAGCCGAACGGCTTCAGCCAGAACGACACGGCATCGGCAGGCATCACCGGCCAGTCCTCCGGCCGGGTGATGTGGTGGATGCCGAACACGTACCACAGCACCACGTCGGTGTTCTCGATGGGCCGGTCCGCCGCCGTCCAGGCCGGCAGCCCCGTGTCGCGTGAGCTCATGTTCGGGAAGTCACCGCACGGCCACCGCTCGTCTGGATGGTACGGCGTGACCCACAGCGTGTGCCCGATCACCTCGGCCCGCTTGAAGGCCTGCGACGAAGGATCCAGCAGCGCCGGGAACGCCCCCGAGGGCACGAGCTTGTACCCGGTCGGCGTGCCCAGCCCGTTCAGCACGTTGCCGTTGACCACCTTCCAGCCGCGCTGCACACCCCAGTCGTAGTCCTGCTTCCCCTCCGCCTCAGTGCGCAGCGCCCTCTCCCGCACCACCAGCCCCAGACCGTAGGGGTCGTCCCCGGACGCCTCCGACGAGACCGCGTAGACCGTGTTGTCCGGCCCGTCCACGTCCAGGTCGAGCCGCGCCACGATGAAGTGCTGATGGAACGGCGCGTAGGTCTGCTGGTCGACCAGGGTCCCGTGCAACGGCTCGCCGCCGTCCGCACCCACATGGGACGTGACCACGATCCCGGTGGCGCGGACCTCGCACTCGATGTTCCCGTCCTGGTAGAACCGCCAGTACACCAGGTACTCGTAGTTGGCCACGGTGACGTGGAAGGAGATCACCAGCCGCCGGGACCTTCGCACCTGGGCGCCCGCCCGCTCGTCCACGTGCTTCCACAGCACGCCGTTGTCCTCCTCGTGGACGCAGACCGCGTTGCGTATCACCCGGGGCTCGCCGCGGGTATCGTGCACCACCGCGTCCAGGTAGGTGATCTCGCCCAGGCAGTCGCAGCCGAGTTCCAGCGAGGTGGTCATGAAGCCCAGGCCCCACTCGCCGATGTCGAACGCGGTCCGGCGGTAGTGGTCGGGGCTGGCGTCCCGGTACGGCACGAACATCTCCGCGAACGACATCCGGTGCGCCACCGCCCGCAGCCGGCCGTTATCGCTGAACCGCACCTGATGCAGCACCAGGCCCTCGCGGTGATTGAACCCCAGCCGGAGCTGCCAGTTCTGCCAGCGGAGCAGCCGTCCGTCCAGGGTGAACCCGGCTCCCGACGGCTGGCTGATCTCCAGCGGCGCGACCTCGCGCAGCGGCATCCCGATCAGCGCGGGCAGGTACTCGCCCGTCACCTCAGGCCGGTCCCCGGGATCTTCGTCCTCTATCTCAAGCAGCGCCATGCGGTTCAGGTCGACGATAGGATGCAGCCCGGTCAGGTGATGCGCATACGGATTGCCCTGCTCGCTGCCCCGGTACCAGACGTCCGACCAGCCGAGCCGCAGGCCCCGGTAGCGTTCTGGCACCAGCGCCGCGCCGTAGGCCCACATGTCGGTGAGCACACCGGACATGTCGGTGATCCCGCGCCGGGCCAGCGCCTGCGCCACCGTGGGATGACCGCGTAGCATCTGATCGCACTCGTGCCACTCGTCCACCGTCATGTTCGGCTGCTGGCCGGGCAGGTCCTCCCAGGCCGTGACCGCCCCGCCGGTCAGCGACACCACCGCCCGGCAGGCCCGGCCGTCCGACCGGTTCCAGCACACCACGACCGCCTCACGGGCCGCCGTCTCGCCGGCCTCCAGCACGTCCTTGCCCGGCTCCCTGAGCTCGATCGAGGCGAACCGCCACCCAGCCCCAACGCCCCGGTCACGCCGAACGATCGCGGCCACCTCCCGGATCTCCTCGGCGGTCAGCGGGTCAAGCGGGTGCGCCGGTGGGTGTGTCACGATGGTCCCTCCATTCCCGCGGGCAAGCCCATCCTGGCCGATGACCGCCGGCGACGCCACATCCGCCCGCACCCGTAGTAGCCGGCCAGCGCCGATTTCTTTTATGCCGAACGGTCCTCGCTGCTTGCCCCAGGCCGCCTCGGTCGCAACTCGTGGCGGACGGGCCCCTTGCGGGCCTCATCCACGACAACGCCGGGGGAGTGGAACCCCACCGACTACGCGTATCACCTGACCCGGCGGGCCCGGGGCCTGCCACTGCGGTTCTCGCTGTCGGTCTACGGGGTCGACGCCTACGCCGAGGCCATCGAGACGGCGATCGGGCTGGCCCGGCTCGCGCCCCATGACCCGGCCCCGGCCTCCGTTCTATTCGAAAGAGCCGTCCTGACTTCCCATGTATTCGATTATGTGTTTTAATAGCAGCGAACGTCGCAGGCCGCGACCGGTCCGATCAGGGAGACGAGATGCTCGCAGCCGCTTCAGCTGGCGCCAGCCAGCCCGTCGTCGCCGCCTTGCTCGGGCTCGGGGCGTCCGGGCTCGCGGGGGCGGTGGTGGCCATGGCCTGGAGCGTGCACGCGCGCCAGATCCGGCTGGCCGAGCAGCTGGCCCGCCGCCAGTTCATCGTGACCGGGGACACCAAGGCGCCGGAGCACGCGCACAACGGGCACGCCGGTCCCGAGGCCGCGCATGCGGAGGTCGAGGAGGCGCTGGCCGGCCAGGGAGCCCGGGAGGCCAAGGCAGCCGCGGGCGCCCAGGGCGCCCAGCTCCCCCCGGGAGCCCGCCGGGTCGCAGGCTCCAAGACGGCGAAGCTGGTCATCGACGGCCCGCAAACGGTGATCGTCGGCGACCAGGTCCGCTACCGCGTCCGGCCGCCCGCCGACGGCAAGGCGGTGACCTGGGTCGCGGGCGGCGGAGCGGTGTCCCAGGCACCTGACCCGGCCCATCCGGACGAGCTGCTGCTGGTCGCCGACCAGCCCGGCAACCTGATGCTGCACGTGCGGGTGCGCGAAGGCCTCGCGGAGCGGCGCGAGACGAAGGCGGTCACCGCGGTGCCGGCCGTGACGCCCGCCGCGTCGCCCTTCCCGCTCCGGCTGTTCCTGCACGGCTGGGGCCTGACCGTGATCGCCATCCTGGTCATCGGGTTCGCCGGAGCCCTCGATGCCCTCGGCAACCTGACCTCCGCCGACTTCATCGCGCTGGTCGTCCCGCTGGCCGCGCTGCTCGGCGTGATCGCCGTCGCCCGCGGCACCAGCGAGTCCAGCCCCCGCCCCGGCCGCGACAGGAGCCACGGCCAGGGCTACGGCACGGGTCCCGCCCGGCCCGAGCCCTGATCGTCCCGCCCGGCCGAGCCCTGATCGTCCCGCCCGGCCGAGCCCTGATCGGCACGGTTGGCCCCGCGGCCTGGTGGTCGCCACGCACAGGATCCTGCCCCTCCACGCCCACTCACGCCACCGACGTCCGCCCGGCCCGAGCTCATTTATTGACCGAACGTTCGGTAATACAGTACCCTGCCAGGGGAGAGACGGGAGGCGTCGTGTACGGCAACTACGACCCGGCCACCGCTGGCGCGTCCGGAGACGAGACGGCCGCCGAGGACGCCGGGCAGCACTTCGACCAGCTCATCGCCAACGACCAGCGCATCGAGCCCCGCGACTGGATGCCGGATGCGTACCGCAAGACGCTCATCAGGCAGATCGCCCAGCATGCCCACTCGGAGATCATCGGCATGCAGCCCGAGGGCAACTGGATCACCCGCGCGCCCAGCCTGCGCCGCAAGGCGATCCTGATCGCCAAGGTGCAGGACGAGGGCGGTCATGGCCTGTACCTGTACTCGGCCGCCGAGACGCTCGGCGTCGATCGCGAGGAACTGGTCGACCTGCTCCT
>JASHYW010000184.1 GCA_030042885.1 Streptosporangiaceae bacterium
CCGGCACTCCCGGGCCCGCTCCCGGCTCCGAGCACGCTCCCGGGCTCGCCGCCGTGGTCGCGGCCGACGGGCTGCGCGTCCCATGGCGGTCCGGCACCTTCGATCGCGTGCTGGCCGACGTGCCGTGCTCCAACCTCGGCGCACTGCGCCGCCGCCCCGAAGCCCGGTGGCGTAAGACCCCGGCCGACGTGCAGGAACTAGCCGGGGTGCAGCGCGGGCTGCTCGACGCGGCCATCGATTCGGTCCGCCCCGGCGGCGTGGTGGCCTACGTGACGTGCTCTCCGCACCTGGCCGAGACCCGCGACGTCGTCATGGCGGTCGCCGACCGCCGCGGTGACGTCGCGATCCTCGACGCTCCCGCCGTCCTCGCCGAGGTTCCCGGCCTGCGCGGCCCAGATCCCAGGTTCGCCCAGTTCTGGCCGCACCGGCACGGCACCGACGCGATCTTCCTTGCCCTGCTCAAACGGCTCGACCGCGGCTGAGCGCCCTGGTCTTCCCCAGCTGGGCATTCCCGATGTCGGCCCGCTGCCCCTGGGCGTAGCCGACGCTGTAGCCCCGGCCGCTGTAGGTGATCCGGGTCCGCCGGGTCACCGGGTAAGCCTGCTCCAGCTGCCGCCGGATGACGACCGCCCGGTCGGCCAGGACCAGCGCGGTGCTCGGCCCGGAGTGCGTGTCCGCTTCGGCACTGGCGGCGGCGCGCTCCTCGGCCGCCCGGACCCGGGTGATGACGGCGGTCACGAAGCCGAGCAGCCAGCTTCGCCGCCAGGCCCGCGGGCTGCGGACTCCGTCGGGGACGACAGCGGCGGCCAGGCCCCGGGCCATCTGCAGCAGCAGCGAGGTGTACAGGATGTCGGCCCGCTCCAGGTCCGAGGTGTAGCCGAATACGTGGATGCGCGCCCCCGGCCCGCTGGTATGCAGCAGCACGCACTGGCAGCGCATGGCGCCCGCCAGCCCGGCCAGCAGGTGCGCCCTGACCTGCGCCCAGGGGTTGGCGATGTCGATGACGCGGCTGCCCGGCCGGTCGGTGTCCGGGCGGAACGCGGCCAGCCGGGCCCGGTCGATGCCGTACCGGGCCATCAGCTCGGCGGCCTTCGCGGTGAGCGCCTCTGCCTCCGGCGGGGTCACCCCCTCGGCCTCGGCCTTGGCCAGCAGCTTGCGTACCCGGTCGAGCAGCGCGCTGGGCGGTTCTGACGGCATGGGCACCCTCCAGGTCGTTCCAAGTCGAACTCAGAATCGAACTGTACCTGCATGGTACGACATTCCCGGATTCCTCGGGCTCTGGCGCGTCGCCCCACCACGCTCGATCGAGGTGGATGGGCCATCGTACCTGTAAGAACCGGTACGTCGGGCCGTCGGCCTCGGTGCGGTCCGGCGGTCCGGACCGCACCCACGCACCCAGGCACTCTACACTCGGCCTTACTATGGCTGTTCAGATCTCGCCGAGCATCCTGTCCGCGGACTTTGCCCGGCTCGCCGACGAGGCCGCCGCGGTCGCCGCGGTCGCGGACTGGCTGCATGTCGACGTCATGGATAACCACTTCGTGCCGAACCTCACCCTCGGCCTGCCAGTCGTCAAGTCGCTGCTCAAGCACACTACGCTGCCCCTCGACTGCCACCTGATGATTGAGGAGCCGGACCGCTGGGCGCCGGAATACGCCGAGGCCGGAGCGCGCAACGTGACGATCCACGCCGAGGCGGTGCGCGCCCCGGTCCGCACCCTGCGCGCCATCCGCGCCGCCGGAGCCCGCGCCGGGCTGGCCGTCAACCCGGGCACCGCGATAGAGCCGTACCAGGACCTGCTACCCGAGGTTGACATGCTGCTGCTGATGACGGTGGAGCCGGGTTTCGGCGGGCAGTACTTCCTCGACATCGTGCTGCCGAAGCTGCGCCGCGCTCGCGCCCTGCTGGCCGGCCGCGGTGCCGCGGTGTGGCTCCAGGTCGACGGCGGGGTGAGTGAGGAGACCATCGAGCGGTGCGCGGAGGCGGGCGCGGACGTGTTCGTGGCCGGGTCGGCGGTCTACGGCTCCGACGATCCCGCCCGCGCGGTCCAGGCCCTCCGGGCCCAAGCCGAGCGCGCCACCGCCCACTCCGCCTGGGCCGCTCACACCCCACCGCGCCGCCCCGGCTGATCTCCTCGTTTGCACCGAACGGACCGGGCTGACCCTGTCCGCGACAGCCTGCTCGTCCGCCGGGGAGGACGCCTGCGGCCCGGTCCGGGGTGAGTTCGGTGCAGACCACGGCACTCGTTGCGGGCCACGGCATATAGCCACGGCCGGAGCCGGTTCTGATCACGCAGTCCCGCCAACCTGGACGCCGCGATGATGAAGGTGTCCTGCACGGCGTCGGCGGCATCGGCCGGCTCGCGCAGCAGGGAACGGCAGTGGGTGTACAGCGGTGACGCGTACCTGTCGTAGGCCTCGGCCAGCCCTTCCGGGTCGCCCGCCACGATGGCCGCGACCACCTCGCTGTCGCGCATAGTGCATTATGTAACCCGCGCCACGGTGCAGACCGCCATTACCGGCTCAAGTCGGTACAGGAGCCCGCGCCGTACGACCGGACGCCAGGAGATCGCCCCCCCTCCGTGGCGAGCTCCCGGCATCCAGCCCGTTTCCCTTGTCGCTCCCCACCGGAATGAGTCTGGGCACCGCAGCCCGCCAACGCTTTTGCTGAGATTTTTGATGCTGTGTCTTCTTGATCGTTCGCGTTATGCAATAACCCGCTATGGTTGCTCGCCGTGCTGCCCGCACCGGCCGCTCGCGCAGGCCGAGAAGGCCTGCACTCGCGAGCCGGTTTGCATAACGCTCGCTGGCCTGACGTGAGTGTGCTGCCGGGCCGCCGAACCCCTGGATCGTGCCGGTCACAGCCCCGCGCCCCGGCCGGGCATGTTCACCAGTTGCCGAGGTGCTCGAGCAGTTCGCTCAGCCGGCAGATGACCGCGTCGGGCTCCGCGGCCTCGAACCCGGGCACGTCGGAATTCGGGACCAGGACGGCGCGCATGCCCACGCTCTTCGCGCCGTGCACGTCGTCGTACGGGCGGTCGCCGACGAAGACGCAGTCGGCCGGATCGGTCATCCCGATGGCCCGCATGGCGGCCCGGAACGCCTCCGGGTGCGGCTTTACCCACGGGATCTCGCTGGTGTACACCGCCCCGTCGATCAGCTCGAGGATCTCGTCCCTGATGAAGATCTGCTCATGAACCTGGCGCGGCCACATGGTGTTGGACAGCACGCCCACCTTGATGCCCCGCCGCCGCAGTTCCCGCAGCAGCGGCGCCGCGTCCGGGTCGGTAAGCGTGTGCGGATCCCACGCCTCGTAGTAGCTGGACAGGAAGTCAGCCGAGGCCGTGATCCCCGCCCGCGCGAATACCGCATCCATCGTGACCCTTTGCTGCACGCTGTTGGCCAGCCGCCACAGCTCCATCTCCGCCGAACGGGCCGCCGCGGCCATCGCGGCCGCGTCGGCGGCCGGGTAGTGCCGCCTGCACACCGAGAGCCATAGTTCCTCGTGGTCGACGGCGTGCCACGGGGTCAGTGTGCCGCCCCAGTCGAAAATGACCGCCCTCACCATGACTGGGATCCTATGCGGGCCCGGGGGTCCGTGACCGTACGGCAAAAGACCCCCGCCTGGTAGCTAGGACGGGGGTCTTTGTGCCGGTCAACCTATTGAGTTATCACCGTTTGCGGTGGTCTCGGCTGTCAGTAGTAGTGGTGCTTGGGCAGGGTGACCGGGCCGGAGGCGTGGATGATCGTGAACGTGCTGATCGGAGGTGCATGGAAATTGCACCGCCAGCCGTAGCCGTAGCCCTTGCGTGGGAACGTCTGAACGCTGAACAGGTAGTAGTTTCCCCATCCGCGCAGGCCCCACAGGCGTCCCATTCCGTTGAAGATCTGGTACGTGCCGCTAGAGGTGAAGAATACCTGGCACGCCGTCCAGTCCGTCTTGGTGGAACCGGGGCCGTTGGCTTGGGCCTTCACCAGGAAGCTGCCGCCGGCGATGTAGGCGGACAGCCGCGTCGTGCCCTGGTAGCTCGACGTGGTGACGAACACGCCGGAGCCGTTGAACACGCCTGAAGCGCTAGCCCAGTACACGGGCAGTTGGGCTGATGAGTGGGTAGTGAGCACGAAGCTCTCCTGCCCAAACCGGAAACCCTGAGGGCTGGTGGTTGAGGCGCTGGCTGCCGTGCCTCCCGCGGCTACCAGGCTGGCTGCTAGCGCAGCGATGACGAGTGGTCTTGCGATTCGCACGATGGCTCCCCTCCTGTGCGATTGTGACCGGTATGTGCCTAGATGTAGGCCTCAGGTACTCCTTCCTTGTTGATGACTGTTTGAGCAAGGCTAACTCCGAGGCCGAGCCGGGTAAAGGACGACCGCCGCCGGTGCCGGGTCACCGGGCACCAGGCGGCGGCCAGTACGTCCGCAGATGGACTGCCGTCCAGGGCGGAATACCTCATATGGCACACTGGCTATACGAGCAAGAGCGTGCTCCGGGGTCGGTGAAACTCCGAACCGGCGGTGAAAGTCCGCGACCCGTCCGCCGCCAGCGGCCGGCTGACCCGGTGAAACTCCGGGACCGACGGTAAAAGTCCGGATGGGAGGCAGCACGCACGCGGCCAGGCCAACCCCCCGGCCGCGTCAGGAAGCGCGTACGCATGTACCCGCGCACCCCGGAGCCGGACGGCAGGTCGGGCTTCGAGGAGGGAAGCGCGGATGTTCACCGGGATCGTGGCTGAACTCGGCGAGGTGGCCAGAATCGAGCACCGCGGCGACGCTGCTCGGCTGACCATCCGGGGTTCCACCGATGATGTATCCCCTGGTGAGTCGATCGCGGTCAACGGCGTCTGCCTGACCGTCACCGGCGTCATCGACGGAACGTTCACCGCGGACGTGATGGGGGAGACCCTCGAACGTTCCGGCCTGGGCGCGCTGACCCCCGGAGCGCCGGTCAACCTGGAGCGCTCGGTCCGCCCCGCCGACCGCCTGGGCGGCCATCTCGTCCAGGGCCACGTGGACGCGACCGGGACGATCGTCTCCCGCTCGCCCGCTGCCCACTGGGACCGGGTCAGGATCAGCCTCCCGGCCGCCATCTCCCGCTACGTGGTGCACAAGGGATCGATCGCGGTGGACGGGGTCAGCCTCACCGTCTCCGCGCTCGGCACCCCAGAGACCGGGACGGGCGAGGGCTGGTTCGAAATCATCCTCATCCCGGAGACCCTCAAGCGCACTACTCTGGGCATCAGGCAACCAGGTGACACCGTGAACCTCGAGGCAGACGTCATCGCCAAGTACGTGGAGAGGCTGCTAAACGGGGAGGGACACCAGTGAACCAGGTGTTCGACGATGTCGATCGCGCGGTCAAGGACATCGCGGAAGGCCGCCCGGTGGTGGTGGTCGACGACGCGAACCGGGAGAACGAAGGCGACATCATCCTCGCCGCCGCCATGGCGACCCCCGAGCTGCTCGCCTTCATGATCCGCCACACCAGCGGGGTGATCTGCGTCCCGCTGCCAGGAGCAGAGCTCGACCGGCTTCAGCTGCCGCTGATGACCGCGCAGAACACCGAGCGGATGCGTACCGCCTTCACGCTCAGCGTGGACGCGCGGGAGGGCATCAGCACGGGCATCTCGGCGGCCGACCGGGCGGCCACCATCGCCCGCCTCGTTGACCCGAAGACCACCGCGTACGACCTGGTCCGGCCGGGGCACGTGTTCCCGCTCCGCTACGCCGAGGGCGGCGTGCTGCGCAGGCCGGGACACACCGAGGCCGCGGTGGACCTGGCCCGGCTGGCCGGGCTGCCGGAGGCGGGGGTGCTCGCCGAGGTGGTGAACGACGACGGCACCATGGCCCGGCTGCCCGAGCTGCGGAAGTTCGCGGACTCCCGCGGCCTGGCGCTGATCTCCATCGAGCAGCTCATCGAGTACCGGCGGCGCACCGAACGCCAGCTCACCCGGCAGGCGCAGACCAGGCTGCCGAACCTCTTCGGCCAATGGCAGGCCTACGGATACCGGCACGAGATCGACGGCACCGAGTACGTGGCGCTCGTGCTCGGCGACGTCGCGGGCGGCACGCACGTGCTGACCCGGCTGCACTCCGAGTGCCTCACCGGGGACGTGTTCGGCTCGTTGCGCTGCGACTGCGGCGCGCAGCTTGAAGCGGCCATGGAGGCCATCTCGGCCGAAGGCCGCGGGGTGGTGCTCTACCTGCGCGGGCATGAAGGCCGCGGCATCGGGCTGCTCAGCAAGCTGCAAGCCTACGAGCTGCAAGACGCCGGCGCGGACACCGTGGACGCCAACACCGGACTCGGCCTGCCCGCCGACGCCCGCGAGTACTCGGCGGGTGCGCAGATGCTGGCCGACCTGGGTGTGCGCTCGGTGCGGCTGCTCACCAACAACCCGGCCAAGGTCAGCGGCCTGACCAACTGCGGCGTGGACATCACCGCCCGCGTCCCGATGAAGGTCGCCGTCACCCCGTACAATCGCAGGTACCTGATCACCAAACGTGACCGTCTCGGGCATCAAATTCAAGATCTAAATGAGGCCGAACGGTCCGTGGTACCAGCCGCCGGCCACCTGAATGGCCATGCCCTGGCGCACGAGGCTCCCTCAGCAGTGCTCGAGCTGGGAGACACGACGTGAGCGGCGCAGGCCGTCCCGGCAGGGTCGCCATCGACGCGTCGGGGCTCAGCCTGGCCATCGTGGCCACCCGCTGGCACCAGGAGATCACCGACTCGCTGGTGGCGCGCGCCACCGCGGCGGCCGCCGCCTGCGGTATCCCCGATCCGCTCGTGGTCCGGGTGCCCGGCGCGATCGAATTGCCCGTCGTGGCCGCCGAACTAGCCCGGCACCACGACGCGGTCGCCTGCCTCGGCGCGGTGATCCGCGGCGGCACCCCGCACTTCGAGTATGTCTGTGACTCGGTGACCGCCGGCCTGACCCGGGTCGCGCTCGACGCCCGCACGCCGGTGGGCAATGGCGTGCTCACCTGTGACACCCTTGAGTCGGCCCGTGACCGGTGCGGGCTGCCCGGAAGCCACGAAGACAAGGGGTGGGAGGCCGTGGTGGCGGCCCTTGAGGTTGCTCTCCTGCTCCGCTCCATCCGGGCCCGCCAGGAGCCCCTGCCCAGCAAAGCCTGATTTTTTTTCCTCAAGCCCGCCCTATTCTCTCCCCCGAACCCACCCTTTTTCTCCCCCAAGCCCACCCAAAGGATGCCGATGCTTTCACTGGTACTGCCGAAGGGCTCCCTTGAGCGAGCCACCCTCGAGCTGTTCGACGCGGCCGACCTGACCGTACGGCGGTCCTCGGACCGGGACTACCACGCCTCGATCGACGACCCCCGGATCGACCGGGTGCGGTTCCTGCGCCCTCAGGAGATCCCGTCGTATCTGGAACGCGGGCTGTTCGACCTCGGCATCACCGGCCGCGACTGGATCACCGAGACCGAGGCCGAGGTCACCTCGCTCGGGGAGTTGCAGTACTCCAAGGCCACCTCCCGGCCGGTCCGGGTGGTGCTCGCGGTGCCGGACTCCGCGCCCTGGCGGTCCGCCGCCGACCTACCAGAAGGGGTCAGGATCTCGACCGAATTCCCGTCGCTGACCAGGCGTTTCCTTGAAGAGCGTGGGGTCAAGGCCATGGTGATACCGTCCTACGGCGCGACCGAGGCCAAGGTGCCGGACATCGTCGACGCCATCGTGGACCTCACCGAGACCGGCTCCTCGCTGCGCAAGAACGGCCTGCGGATCCTGGAGACGCTGCTGACCAGCTACACCGAGCTGATCGCGTCCAACCAGGCCTTCGCGGACCAGGAGAAGCGGGCGGCCATGGAGGACATCGCGCTGCTGCTGCGCGGCGCGATCCACGCCCGCGGCAACGTCCTGCTCAAGCTCAACGTGACCGCTGACCGGCTCGCCGCGGTCACCGACATGCTGCCCGCCCTGTCCTCGCCGACGATCACCACGCTGGCCCGGCCGAACATGAACGCGGTGGAGACCGTAGTCCCCAAGCGCGGCGTCAACACTTTGATCCCTGCCCTCAAGGCGGCCGGCGCGCAGGACATCCTGGAGATCCCCATCTCCAAGATCGTGGAATAGTGGTGGCGGGCTTGCCCCTCCGTCTGGGTGAGCCGATCGCGCGGAACACCATCGAGTTCTCCTGGGCCGGATACCGGATCACCCAGGAGCAGGGTTTCTACGCCGTGCTCATCGAATCTGCCGACGTGAGCCTCGATGGCCTGGACGAACGGGAACGGGCCACCACCGACGCCTACGGCTGGCTGTCCGCCGACGACCTGGGGCCCGATAAGCCGCCCGCGGATCCCGGCCTGCCCGACCTGATCCGCGCCGCCGTAGCCAGCGTCCGCGACCGTCCGCGGTAGCGGTCCCGGTCCGGCGCGACGGGGAATAGTCTCGATGGGACAACAGGTTCCGTGTTCAGGAGCGCGAGGGACGGCAGGGCTGAGGTGAGACAGTGCGGGACATCCTGAGCAAGATCACCACGTGGTGGGCGGCAGGGGAGACATTCGGACTGGCCACCGTGGTGCGCACGTTCCGCAGCGCGCCCCGCGATCCTGGTGCGGCACTGGCCGTGTCAGCGGGCGGCGAGGTCATCGGCAGCGTGTCAGGCGGGTGTGTCGAAGGCGCCGTCTATGAGCTGTCGATGGACGTGTCCGGGACCGGGACGCCCGTATTGCAGACCTACGGCGTCAGCGACGACGATGCGTTCGCGGTCGGCCTGACCTGCGGCGGGATCCTCGACATCTTCGTCGAGCCGGTCAATCAAGCTCGGTTCCCCGAGCTCGGCGAGATCGCCGGCGCGGTGGAGCGCGGCGAAGCGGTCGCGGTCGCCACGGTGATCGCCGGGCCAGGTCAGATCGGGGCCAGGCGGGTGATCTGGGCCCGCCCCGAGCCGGGCCAGGGCGAAGGCGCGGACGCGCCGGGCGACGGCTGGCACGCGGGCGCGTCCGGCACCCTGGGCTCTGGGAGCAGGCTGGACGAGGCGGTGGACGACGACGTCCGGGGCATGCTGGCCCAGGGACTGACCGGGATCCGCAGGTATGGCGCGCACGGGGAACGCCGCGGCGACGAGCTGAGCGTGTTCGTGAACTCGTTCGCCCCGCCGGCGCGGATGCTGGTCTTCGGCGCGATCGACTTCGCGGCCGCCGTCGCGCGGGCCGGGAAGTTCCTGGGCTACCACGTCACGGTGTGCGATGCCAGGCAGGTGTTCGCCACCAAATCAAGGTTCCCAGACGCGGACCAAGTCGTCGTCGAGTGGCCGCACCGGTTCCTGGCCGGGACACCCGTGGACAGCCGGACCGTCATCTGCGTGCTCACCCATGACCCGAAGTTCGACGTGCCGCTGCTCGAGGTGGCTCTGCGCACCCCGGCCGGCTACATCGGGGCTATGGGCAGCAGACGGACTCACGACGACCGGCTGGCGCGGCTCCGCGAGGCTGGCCTGACCGACGAAGAACTGGCCCGGCTGCGCTCGCCGATCGGCCTCGACCTCGGGGCCAGGACCCCCGAGGAGACCGCGGTGTCGATCGCCGCCGAGCTGATCCAGCTTCGCCGGGGCGGCACCGGTGCGCCGCTGACCGTCACCGAGGGCCGCATCCATCACCAGTTCGCCGGCTGAGGTTTTCCGCGGAAACGCCGCCTCAGGCGCCTCGGCTGATCCAGACCGACAGGTGGGCGGGTTCAAGCGCCCGCCAACACCTCCGGACCGTTCCGGAAACGTTACCGCTCAGCATCCGGCCACCCGGCCAGCGCGTACGCTTAGGGGCCGTGCGCACGACAGTCGCGGGGGTGCTGCTCGCCGCGGGGGAGGGCTCCAGGTTCGGCCGGCCCAAGGCGCTCGTCGAAGTGAACGGGCGCACCCTCGCCGAGCGCGGCGCCGAACTGCTCAGGTCCGGCGGCGCGGACCCCATCCTCATCGTCACCGGCGCCGCGCCGGTCCACCTTCCGGGAACCCAGGCCGTCGACAATCCTGACTGGCCCACCGGAATGGGCTCCTCTCTCCGCGCCGCTCTCCGCGCCCTCGCCAGCACACAGGACGTGAGCGCCGTCGTGGTCGCGCTCGCCGATCAGCCTCTGGTAGGGGCGGAGGCGGTCGCCCGCCTGATCGCCGCGTACCGCGCCGGGGCCAGCGTGGCGGTCGCCGCCTATGATGGCCAGCCCCGCAACCCCGTGCTGCTCGCCCGCGAGCACTGGCCCGAGGTCATCGCGACGGCCACAGGCGACACCGGGGCCCGGGGCTTCCTGCGCGCCCGCGCCGACCTCGTCACCCTGGTCGAGTGCGGCGACACCGGCCGCCCCGACGACGTCGACACGCCCGACGACCTGGCCCGCGTCGCCGCCG
>JASHYW010000185.1 GCA_030042885.1 Streptosporangiaceae bacterium
TGATAGTGCACCGCGGCCGCGTCACCGCGGCCAGCCACGAGCACGGCGGCTTGCGGGTCCGCATTGACCAGGGCGGCTCATCCACTACTGAACTGGAAGCTGGCTGGCTCATCAACTGCACCGGGGCCGCCGCCGACATCACCACCACCGCCGATCCCCTCGTGCGCCACCTGTTTGACTCCGGCCTGGGCCGACCAGACCCGCTGCGGCTGGGACTGGACACCGATGCGCGCGGCGCCCTGCGTGACGCGGCCGGCAGGCCCGCCAGTGACATCGTCACCCTGGGCCCGCTGCTGCGCGGACGCTGGTACGAGACAACCGCGATCCCGGAGATCCGCGACCAGGCCACCGCGCTCGCCCGCCACCTGCTCACCGGACAGGCGCACGCCGATCCCGGGAGCGCCGCATAGCTAGCGGACGGCCAGGTACTGCGCGAGGTGTTCAATCACCTCACGCGCGTCGTCCTCGGTACCGTAAATGAACGTGGACTTGCGGCGTCGCAGCACGGGCAACCCCAGCGCGTACAGGCCCGGGCTGGCGACCACACCGCCGTCGTGGTGCAGCTGGCCCTTCGCGTCGACCACGGGCACATCGAGCCACCCGTAGTCCGGCCGGAAGCCCGTCGCCCACACGATCGCGCGGATCTCGCCGCTTCGCAGGTCAAGCTGCAACCGCGTCGAGGAGGGCACGCGTGTCGGCGCGAGGTACTCGGGAGGGTCGACCTCAGCGTCGCACCGGTTCACCCGGGCCCACTCGTCGAACGTGCCCAGCAGGCGGTTCATCTTGAGGTCCGCGAGCGAGAACACGTTGCGCAGGCCGCCGGAGAATAGCGCGCGGCCGTCACGTACAGCCGCCCAGCGGCCCACCAGTTCGACGCCCATCAAGGCGAGCGCATTGAGATCGAGCGTGGTCCGCTCAGGAGTCCCGACGAGCTGGGGCGAGGGCAGCCGCCGGGCCCGCGTGAGGTCCTCGACCTCGTCGTACCGCTGATCCCACACGCCCGACGCGTCCATCCACCACAGCACATCGCGTCCGCGGTACGTGCGCGGCAACCGCACGTGCTCCCCCACCGAAAGGGTCACCGGCCGGCCCGACCGCTGCAGCTCGGCCGCCAGCTGCACGCCGGTCGCCGACGCTCCCACGACGAGCACGCCGCCGTCGGGAAGCTTGGCGGGGTCGCGGTAACCGAACGGCGTCAGTTGCTCGACGGACGCCGGTACCGCATCTTTGAACGGCGGTACCGCCGGCTGATTGCAGGCGCCGCTCGCGATGACCACTGCCCGGCAGCGAATCTCGCCGCGGCCCGTGGTCACGTGGTACCCGTCGTCGGTGCGCCGCACCGAGGTGACATTCGTACCGGTCCGGACGGGAGCACGCGAGGCCGCGGAGAAGCGTTCGATGAACTCGGTCACTTCCCCCACCGTCATGTAGCCGTCGGGATCCGGGCCTTCGTAGCGAAGGCCCGGGAGGCGGCTTTGCCAGTTGGGGGTGAGCAGCCGGAGGGAGTCCCACCGTTCGCACCGCCATGAGTTCGCCACCTCGCCGCGCTCGAGCACGACGTGGTCGATCGACCGGTCGCTGAGGAAGTGGCTTGCGGCGAGGCCCGCGTGCCCCGCACCGATGACGACCGTGGTGGCGCGCTCGATGGCCTGGTCCCCCAAAACCCCTCAGGCGACTTCGACGGTAACGTTCGTCGGGTTCGTCAGAGCGTCGAACACGGCGGACCGCTTCTGGGACTGGGCCACGAGCGCTTCGATGTCCTCCTTCGACGCGTCCGCGTCGATGGTGAACGTCACCTTGATGTCGTTGTAGCCGTTGCGGACGTCGCTGTCGGCACCGAGGATGCCGCGGATGTCGTGCGCGCCTTCGACCGTCGACTCGACCGAGCGCAGCTGGATGCCGCGGTTTTCCGCGACGGACGCCACGCCTGCCGTCAGGCAGCTCGCCAGGCCGACCAGGAGGTACTCGATCGGCGTGATGCCGTTATCCTCCGCCGCGAAGACCTCGGGGTGGTCGGCTTCGAACACCGACTCCTCCTTGTGGCTGTGCTCCTCCCCGAGGCCGTAGTAGCTCTGGACCTTGATCGTGCTGTGGACGCCGTTCTGCCACTTGGCGGACGCCCGCCAGGTGAACTGGGCGGCCTCGGGTGCACCCTTCAGCACTTCACGCGCGTCCAGCAGCGCCTGCACGTTTACTCCGTTGGTGACCGTGGTCATTTCGAGTGATTCCCTTCCGCCTGCTTCTCCAGATTTCCGATTGAGATGCTTGACAATACACTAAACGGAACCAGCTAAGATAGCCCGCATGGCGGAGCCAGCCTCGACGCTCGCGGCCGGCTCGGTCGGCACGGTCGAAACGCAGTACCTCGACCTGCCGGAGCCCGTGCAGCTGGACTGCGGGCGGGAGCTGCACCCGATTCGCGTGGCGTACGAGACCTACGGCATCCTCTCACCCCGGCGCGACAACGTCATCCTGGTGTGCCATGCGCTCAGCGGCGACGCCCATGCGGCGGGTTTCGCGAAGACCCCGCCCGAATCCAGCACGCGCGACGGGTTCGCGGCCGAGGATCGCGACGGCGCGGCCGGCCAGGGGCTCGGCTGGTGGGACGGGATGATCGGCCCTGGCAAGGCGTTCGACACTGACCGCTTCTTCGTCGTCTCCACGAACCTGCTCGGCGGCTGCCGCGGGACCACGGGGCCGTCGTCGATCGACCCGGCGACAGGAAGGCCGTACGGACCGGACTTCCCCGTGATCACTGTCGCCGACATGGTACGGACCGAACGGGCCTTGCTGCACGCACTCGGTATCAAGCAGCTCGCGGCGGTGGCCGGAGGCTCGCTCGGCGGGATGCAGGCGTTCGAGTGGGCGATCCTGTTTCCTGATCAGGTCGATGCCGTCGTCGCGATCGCCAGCACGCACGCCCTCCATCCGCAGGGCGTGGCCTGGAACTCGATCGCGCGTGAGGCGATCATGCGCGACCCGGCCTGGCAAGGCGGCCGCTACTATGGCACGGGCCGCACGCCGGGCGCCGGCATGGGCGTGGCGCGGATGGTCGGCCACGTCACGTACCTGTCCGCACCGGCGCTGAGCGACAAGTTCGGACGGCGGCTGCAGTTCGCCGACGACGTCCGCTACACGATCACCGAACCGGAGTTCCAGGTCGAGAGCTACCTGCGGCACCAAGCCGACTCGTTCGTCAGGCGCTTCGACGCCAACACCTATCTGTACACCTCGCGCGCGCTGACGTATTTCGATCTCGCGCGGCAGTACGGCAGCGGGTCGCTGGCGCGGGCGCTCGACGGCGTCTCGGCGCGGACGCTGCTGATCGCCTTCAGTTCCGACTGGCTGTACCCGCCGACGGCGTCGGAGGAGATCGCCGATGCGCTTCGCGCTGTCGGCAAGCCGGCCGAGTTCCATGTGATCGAGGCGCCGTACGGCCACGACTGCTTCCTGCTCGAGGAAGCGCGGCAGACGCCGATTATCCGCCGCTTCCTGGCCGAAGGCGGGGCCGGTCGGGCCGACGGGATGACGTCCAGGAAGAGGCCTTCGTGACCGACAAGCCGTCCCGTGCCGAGGAAGCCCGCGCGTTTGGATTCGAGACACGGCAGCTGCACGCCGGGCAACGGCCCGACCCAAACACGGGCGCACGTGCGGTGCCGATCTTCCAGACGACCAGTTATGTATTCGAGGACCCGGAATCGGCGGCGGCGTACTTCAACCTGCAGGAGTACGGGAACACGTACTCGCGCATCATGAACCCGACCGTCGCGGTGTTCGAGGAGCGAGTGGCGAACCTCGAGGGCGGCGCTGGCGCGGTGGCGTTCGCCAGCGGGATCGCCGCACAGGCGGCCGCGCTGTTTACGCTGCTGCAGCCGGGTGACCACGTCGTCTCGTCCTCGGCGCTCTACGGCGGAACGGTGAACCAGTTCAAGCACCTGCTGCGCAAGATGAGCGTGGAGCTGACGTGGCTCGATCCCGACGATCCTGACGCATGGCGGCAGGCCGTCCAGGCGAACACGAAGGCGTTCTTCGGTGAGACGATCGGCAACCCTGGCGGGAACGTGCTGGACATCGAGACTGTGGCGGCCATCGCGCACGAGCACGAGCTTCCGCTGGTCGTGGACAACACGTTCGCGACGCCGTACCTGTGCCGCCCGATCGAATGGGGCGCCGACATCGTGGTCCACTCGGCGACCAAGTTCATCGGCGGCCACGGCACGAGCATCGGCGGCGTCGTCGTCGAAGCTGGCACGTTCAACTGGTCCAACGGGCGGTTTCCCGTGGTCGCGGATCCGTCGCCGGCCTATCACGGCCTGCAGTTCCACGAGACGTTCGGGACGTACGGCTATCTGATGAAGCTCCGGGCCGAGACGCTGCGTGACCTCGGCGGGGCGCTCTCGCCGTTCAATGCCTTCCTGTTCCTGCAGGGGCTCGAGACGCTGTCGCTGCGGATGGAACGCCACGTCGACAACGCGATGGCGGTCGCGGCGTTCCTGCAGTCGCACGAGCTGGCGTCGAACGTGACCTACCCCGGCCTGCCGGCGAGCAGGTACCGGCCGCTGGTGGAGAAGTACCTGCCGCGCGGCGCCGGCGCGGTGTTCTCGTTCGATTGCGCGGGCGGCCGGGACGGCGGGCAGGACCTCATCCGCGGCGTGAGGCTCTGGTCCCACCTGGCGAACGTCGGCGACGCGAAGAGCCTGATCATCCACCCCGCCAGCACGACGCACCGCCAGCTGACCGATGACGAGCTGCAGGCGGCGGGCGTCGGGCCGGGGACGGTGCGGCTGTCGGTCGGCACCGAGTCCGTCGAGGATCTGATCTGGGATCTGGAGCAGGGTTTCGCCCTCGTCGCCGCGACTGCCGGAAAGAAGGTAGCGACCACATGAGCGAGCCGGAGGGGCGCGGTGCGGTCTGGACTGAGGAGCGACGAGGGAAGACGGCACCAGTGAAGGGGGATGGGGAGGTGGGCAGGGCCCCGGAGGCGAGCGGGAGACCGAGCATGACCGATCTCGGGCGGTACCAGGACCCGTTGACGATCCAGCGCGTGCTCCACACCGCCAGGACGATCGCGATCGTGGGCCTGTCGAGCAACGAGCTGCGGGCCAGCTACTTCGTTGGCTACTACCTCATGCGGCACGGCTACTGCGTGATCCCCGTGAATCCCCGCGAGACGGAGATCCTCGGACAGAAGTGCTACGCGAGCCTGCTGGACGTACCCGAGCCGGTGGACGTCGTGAACGTCTTCCGTGCGCCGGGTGCACTGCCGGGGATCGCGCAGGAGGCTGTAGCGATCCACGCCGGCGCCCTCTGGTGCCAGTTCGGCGTGATCAACGCCGACGGCGCCCGGATCGCCGAGGACGGCGGCATGACGGTGATCATGGACCGCTGTCTCAAGGTTGAGCACGCGCGCTACGTGGGCCGGATGCACTGGCTCGGCTTCAACACGCAGCGCATCACGTCAGTCCGTGCCGGGCTCCAGTAGCTGACGAGAGACTGTGACAAGGCTTGCGCGGAATCCCCTCAGCTCATCTGCGACAGCAGGACGTCACGCAACATGCTGGCCCTTTCGCGTCGCTGCTTCATGTTTGCTTCCAGGCTGCTCAATGACCAGACGCACATCAGCTGTAGGCAGCATGCGCTTAGCCGTTCGGACCGGCCATCGTCGGCCTTGTTGATCCAACGAATGCTGGAGCGCAGTAACCCGATCAACGTCGGACCTGAGCGTATCGAGAAGCGCTGATAAGTCATCAGAGGGCCCGCAGGTGAGGTGCCGGGCCTGCACCTCGGAGTTCAGCCGCTGTCCTTCCGCAAGCGGCCCTGCAACCACAACCCCAGACCCTGGACGGCCGGCGCGCTGGCGGCCGGAGCCCTGGCAATCGCCCTGGCCCGTCGGCCCCACCAGAGCGCGGGCTCAGACTGACCTAAATGCGCGGCCCAGTTGATGAGCGGAGAAGCCGCCCTGGCCACACTGGGCGGCTACGCACGCCTCGCCACTCACGGACGCCAGTTACACAGCGTGATACAACCCGTTCTGGTCGGCCAATCGGGGAGCCACCGGAGGCAGATGCCGAGCGACGTAGGCGACACGGTGAGCGGGTCGGCCTCATTGCTCACGCGTCGGCCAGGTGCAAGACCTGCGCGACCACATCGCCGAGTGGCATGGTGGTCCGGATTTCATGAGTGGCCGCCTTGCGCAGCAGCGGCTCGACGGCCTGCAGGTCATCCAGGACGCGCTCCAGCTCGCCGGGCGCTCTGCCGAAAGAGTTAGTCGTCCGCGAGGCGAGCCGCTCCGCCAGGACCTCAACCGGGGCGCTGAGCAAGATGATCAGATCAAAGCGCGGATGGAACCGGACCTGGTTCTCCTCGCAGCCGGCGACGAACAGCACGCCGGCGTCCTCGGTGTCCAAGAGCTGATCGATCGCGTCCTCCCGCCAGTGCTGGCGGCCGTCCGGCAAAGGCTCGCACCACCCGTCGTCTGTATCGACGGCCTTGAACCCGCGAGCCGACAGCGCATGGATGACGCTGGACTTGCCAGTACCCGACATCCCGGTCAAGAGCACCCGCTTCACAGCCCCGATGCTACGACCCAGGACGACATGTCCGTCAGGCAGAACATCCGGTTCCGGGGTGCCTCAGGCGGCCAGCCTCCTGATCGCGGTTGCCGCGCCGATAGGCGGTTACCTCGGGTGCGCATGATGGCGGGGTGATCCGCAGGCTTGCCAGGGTGGTGCCTGCGC
This sequence comes from Streptosporangiaceae bacterium, assembly GCA_030042885.1. Next base: position 6,738 of record JASHYW010000185.1, read on the forward strand.
CGTCGGGCAAGCCGGTGCGGGAGGAAGCGGCCCAGGGCCAGGAGCGTGCGCGATGAACGTCATCCACGCCGACGGCTCCTGTGGCGCCACAATTGATCTGTGATGGATTCTCCAGCGGCTGGCGGCCGGCTTCACCGAGGTCTGACAGTCTGGCCGCGGCCGGGGCAGGGCGGCGGGGACCGGCTCGCCGTGTCGCTCACGTGACCGGCCAGGCCAGGATCGAGCCCGGGGACCGGGTGGTCATTACCGGCGCTTCGGGGTTCATCGGGTCCGCTGTGGCCAGGGCGGTGCAGGCCAGGGGCGCGCAGATCGTCGCCGTGGTCGAACCAGGCGCCGACGACCGCAACCTCAAGGGCATCGGCGCTGAGCGGGCGGTAGCGGATATCCGGGACATCGACGCCGTCCGGGCCGCCTGCGCAGGTGCCCGCTTCGTATTCCACCTGGCGGCGGTCTACCGCTTTTGGGCACGCGACCCGCGGATCTTCTACGACGTCAACGTCGGCGGGACGCTCAACGTGCTCGACGCAGTCCGGGCCGCGGGATGCGAGCGGCTCGTGTTCACCTCCACCGTCGGGGTCCTGGGCCTGGGCGGGACGCGGGAAGGCAAG
>JASHYW010000186.1 GCA_030042885.1 Streptosporangiaceae bacterium
GCGAAATGCGGGGCGGTGTGCGGGCTGCCCAGGGCCTCGATGCCGCCGTACTGCTCGATGAGCCGCAGCTGGTGCTCGGGGTCGAGCACCAGCGCGTTGAGGAACGTCATCTCGTTGAACGATCCGGTGATCGTGCCCTCCATGCTGGCGCCGTTGTCGCCCCAGATGTAGAAGATCAGCGTGTTGTCCAGGTCGCCCTGCTCCTCGATGGCGTCCAGCAGCCGGCCGACGTTCCAGTCGGCGTTCTCGCAGAAGCCCGCGAACACCTCCATCTGCCGGGCGTACAGCTTCTTCTCGGCTGCGTTGAGCGAGTCCCAGGCCGGGAACAGGCCGGGCCGTTGGGTCAGCTGAGCTTCGGCCGGGATGATGCCGAGCCGCTTCTGCCGCTCGAAGGTCTCCTCCCGCAGCTTGTCCCAGCCGCCGTCGAACCTGCCCTTGTACTTGTCGGCCCAGGCTCTGGCCACATGGTGCGGCGCGTGCGCGCAGCCGGTGGAGTAGTACATGAACCACGGCCTGGTCGCGTCCTGGGCCCGGACGCCGTGCAGCCACTCGACCGCCTTGTCGGTCAGGTCGTCGGGGAAGTAGTACTGCGCGCCGTCCTTGCCCTCCGGCACGCCGAGCACCGAGTTGTCCTGCGTGATGATCGGGTCGTACTGACCCGCCGCCCCGGACAGGAACCCCCACCAGTGGCCGAAGCCCCAGGCCTGCGGCCAGCGGGTGAACGGCCCGGCCGGGCCCTGCACGTTGTCGGGGGTCAGGTGCCACTTGCCGAACCCGCCGGTGACGTACCCGTTCTCCTGCAGGATCCGCGGCAGCGCGGTGCAGCTGCGCGGCCGGGCCGCGGTGTAGCCCGGGTACGGGCCGGGAAACTCGGCGATGGAGCCGAACCCGACCCGGTGATGGTTGCGGCCGGTCAGCAGCGCCGCCCGGGTCGGAGAGCACACCGCCGTCACGTGGAAGCGGTTATAGGTCAGCCCCATCTGCTGGACCCGGGTGATGTTCGGGGTGGAGATCGGGCCGCCGAAGGTGTCAGGGCCGCCGAACCCGGCGTCGTCGATCAGCACGATGAGCACATTCGGGGCGCCCTCGGGCGGCTGCGGTCCGGGGATCATCGACCAGTCGGGGACCGACTGGTCGAACGTGCGGCCCATCGTCCCGCCGAAGTTGCGGTCCAGGATCGGCAGCACCGTCCGGTCGGGGCTGAACTTGCCCGCGGCCTCGGCCAGGGCGGCCTTGAGCTCGCCCAGGCCCTTCTTGGCCATCGGGGCCACTGACTTGGCCGGCGAGCCGGCCAGCGCCTGCTCGGCGGCCAGCCGGTCGTCATCGTCGACGACGGCGATGACGAGCGCGGTGCCCGGCTGGAGCTTGCCGCCGAGGCCCGTCTCGATGCCGCTGTTCATCCGGTGCCTGGCGAACCTGCCGATCAGGGCGCCGGCCGCCCCGCCGACCACGATCGAGGCCAGCATCGGCGGTGAGAACAGGCCCACCACCAGCCCGACGCCGCCGCCCCAGCCCAGGCCCCTGCGGCCCAGGTGATCGCCGGTCTGGCTGACGCGCATCTTACCGTCGAGGTCCTGCTCGACCAGGATCACGCCCTCCGACCTGATCCCCTTGTCCCTGACCAGCCGCACCAGGTCGTCGAAGTCACGCTCGGCCGGGCCGATGCCCTGGTAGGCGGCCATGATCACGTCGAAGGTGTCGCTCACTGCCTTCTCCTCACCCTTATCGGGGCCCGACGCCCATGGATGACCCCGACCCTGGCGGATGGAACCGGGCCCATGCCTTCCTGTCCTTCACCATGGCCGGGCGGATACCGCGATGCATCACCCATGCCGGATGACGGACCCGGGCGCGGCGCGGCCCGGCGGAGCGATCCTCCGCGCCGGAGTCTGAGACCACCTTCGGATCGGATACGGTTGACACCACCAAATGGATGACCCATACTTTTGATAGTAGCTTTCTTTTAGATGCTACTGCCGAAAGGGTGTGAGTGCCATGGCGGACAGCTCGGCTCGGAAGTGGTGGGCGCTGGTCGCGATCGCGGCAAGCGTGCTCGTGGTCGGCCTCGACCTGACCGTCCTCACCCTGGCGCTGCCCACGATCGCGACCGACCTGCACGCCTCGACCAGCGACCTGCAGTGGATCGCCGCCGCGTACAGCCTGGTGCTCGCGGCCGCGATGCTGCCCGCGGGCCTGCTCGGTGACCGGCTCGGCCGGAAGAAGGTGCTGCTCGCCGCGCTGCTCCTGTTCGGCGCCGCCTCGGTGGCCTGCGCCTACGCGGCCAGCACCGGTGAGCTGATCGCGGCCCGGGCCGTGCTCGGCCTGGGCGCCGCGGCCATCTTCCCGCTGTCCCTGTCGGTGATCCCGGTGCTGTTCGCGCCCGAAGAGCGGCAGAAGGCCATCGCGCTGATGGCCTCGGCCACCTTCATCAGCTTCCCGATCGGCCCGATCGTGGGCGGCTACCTGCTCGACCACTTCTGGTGGGGCTCGGTCTTCCTGATCAACGTGCCGGTGGTCGTGCTGGCCCTGGTTGCCGTGGCGATCCTGCTGCCCGAGTCGCGCAGCGAGCAGCGGCTGAGCGTGGACATCGTGGGCGTGCTCTTGTCCAGCGCGGGCCTGGCCGGGCTGACTTACGGGTTCATCAAGGCGGGGCAGGACGGCTGGACCGACACCTCGGCGCTGGCCGCCATCGCCGCCGGGGCCGTGGTGCTCGCCCTGCTGGTGGCCTGGGAGCACTGGCTGACCGGACGCGACACGAGCGTCCGCCCGCTGGTCGAGCTGGCGTTGTTCCGGTCGGCCGGCTTCACCTGGGGCACCATCTTGACCACGCTGGTCTCGTTCGCGATGTTCGGGTTGTTCTTCGCCATGCCGCAGTACTTCCAGGAGGTCCGGGGCGTGAACGCCATGGGCAGCGGGCTGCGGCTGCTGCCCATGATCGGCGGCATGGTGATCGGCATGATCGGCAGCACGAGACTGGCCTCGCCCCGACAGGCCGCGGACGGCTCGGTGGCCGCGCCCCCGCGAGCCAGCGCGAAGGCCCTGGTCGCCATCGGGTTCGCGATCATGGCGGCCGGTCTCGCGGTGGGCGCCACGACCAAGACGGGCAGCAGCACGGGGTTCGCCGCCGCCTGGTTCGCGGTGGCCGGGCTCGGCCTCGGGCTCGCGATGCCGCAGGCGATGAACGCGGCCCTGTCCGCCCTGTCCGCCGAGCGCAGCGGCTCGGGCTCGGCCCTGATCTCCGCCATGCGCCAGGTCGGCGCCACCATCGGGGTCGCCGTCCTCGGCACCGTGCTCGGCTCGGTGTACAGCAGCCACCTGGACGTGACCGGCCTGCCCGCCGTGGCCGCCGCGACCGCCAAGAGCGGCGTGGTGGGGGGCGTGACGGTCGCGCACGCCACGGGCGACCCGGCCCTGCTCGACGCGGTACGGACCGCCTTCGTCCAGGGCATGGACGCGATGCTGTGGGTCTGCGGCGGCATCGCGCTGGCCAGCGCGATCCTCGCGCTGCTCTTCCTGCCGCGCCGTCCCGACGGGATGACGGGGGCTCCTCGGGGCGGCGCGGCCGGTGAACTCGGCTCGGAACGGGCACAATTGGGGGTGTGACGGGCATGCTCGACACCAGCCGGGACCAGCAGTATGACCCGGGGGGACGAACCCAAGAACCCCCCCTGTCTCCCCCGCAGTCCGGCTTGCGCGAGCGGAAGAAGGCCAGGACGCGCGCTTCCATCAGGGAGCACGCGCTCCGGCTGTTCCGCGAGCAGGGCTACCAGGCCACCACCGTGGAGCAGATCGCGGCGGCGGCCGAGGTCTCCCCCAGCACGTTCTTCCGTTACTTCCCCACCAAGGAAGACGTCGTCCTGCAGGACGACATGGACACCCGGATGATCGAGGCGCTCGAGCGGCAGCCCGCCGGGCTCAGCCCGCTCAGCGCGGCCCGGGCCGCCGTCCGGGAGGTGGTCGCCTCCTACAGCGCGGCCGACGTCGAGGTGATCCGCGAGACCACGGCACTCGCCATGACCGTGCCCGAGATCCGCGCCCGGGCACTGGACGAGTTCGCCCGGACCATCAACGTGATCGGCGAGGTGGTGGCCAAGCGCGCCGGGCGCTCCCCGGACGACCTGGCGGTCCGGGTGATGGCCGGCGCGATCGTCGGCGTGATCATGTCGATCACGATCCCGTGGGAGGGGTGGCCCGATCGGCAGACGCTGGAGGATACGTTCCAGCGCATCGAGCAGGGGCTCGCCCTGCTGGAGGCCGGCCTGCCCCTGTGAGTCTCGCTAGCGCGGCGTGCCGTGGCCGGCATCCCGGCACAACTACGCCGCCTGCCTCGATATCGGCTCTACGCCGCCTGCCTCGATATCGGCTCGTTCAGCTTGCCCTCAGCCATACGCGAGCAAGAATGAAGCCCCCGGCGAGAGCCACCGGGGGATGCGACGCTGCTCCTGCACGACAGGAAACCACAGTAACGATCTCGGTCGCCGGGGAGTGCCGCTTGTCTGGCGGTGCGCCATGAGCGCTAGCTCAGCCTCGACCTCCGCTAGCGGGCCAGGGCCCAGTGCCGCAGCGTCAAGCAGGTCCCGCAGCTCTCCGCTGTAGCGGGCGAGGATCCGCTCAGCGTCTCCGTCACCGCCGCGGTAAGCCCTCAGCTCCCGCCGCGTGATCGTCACAACATCGCTGGTCAGGTACTCGATGACGTCCGTGTTCTCCATCGCTCTCACCTTCTACGCTTTCTGGTGTAGCTCACGGGCACCATGCGAGCATGGGACGTTGGTCCTGTCCTGCAACTTGTGGCTGCGGGTTCTCAGCCTGCCCGCGGCG
>JASHYW010000187.1 GCA_030042885.1 Streptosporangiaceae bacterium
GGCCGTGGCCGGCCGGTACCACCTGTACATCTCCTGGGCCTGCCCGTGGGCGCACCGGACCGCGATCGTGCGCAAGCTGCTCGGCCTTGAGGAGGCCGTCTCGCTGTCAGCGGTTGACCCGGTGAGGGACGGCCGCGGCTGGGCGTTCCGCGAGGGCCCCGGGCACTCGCTGGACCCGGTCAACGGGTTCTCGCTGCTGCGCGAGGCCTACGCGGCGACCGAGCCCGGCTACGACGGGCACATCTCCGTCCCCGTGCTGTGGGACCGGGAGACTGGCCGGATCGTCAGCAACAACTTCCCCGACATCACCATCGACCTGGACACCCAGTTCGGCGCGTTCTCCAACGGCACGGACCTGTACCCGCAGGACCTGCGCCCCGAGATCGATGCGATCAACGCGGTCGTCTACGAGACCGTGAACAACGGCGTGTACCGCTCGGGCATGGCCACCTCCCAGCAGGCTTACCACGACGCGGTGTCCAAGGTCTTCGCCACCCTGGACGACCTGGAGCAGCGCCTGTCCGGCCGCCGGTACCTGCTCGGTGACGCGATCACCGAGGCCGACGTCAGGCTGTGGGTGACCCTGGCCCGGTTTGACGCGGTCTACCACTACCACTTCAAGGTCAACCTGCGCCGGCTGGCCGACTACCCGAACCTGTGGGGCTACGCGCGCGACCTGTACGCGCTGCCCGCCTTCCGGGACACAACGAACTTCGACCACATCAAGCGGCACTACTACACCACCCATCCGCACATCAACCCGACCAGAATCGTCCCCGACGGCCCGCTGCTGGATTGGGCCGCGCCGCATGACCGCGCCTGGTCCTGATCCGGACCGTTTCTGACCTGGGCACAACCCTGTGGGGTGCCCACCCGCTACCAACCGGTGCGGTTGATGACGTTCCGTCACCAGTTCCCGCGCAGCTCAGCGCACACGGTCCCGCCGTAGTTCCAGCCCGGCAGCTTGCTCGTCGGCCTAGTCGTCGCCGCCGTGCCCGAAGGATTGTTATGCACGTTTGGCTATCAGCGCAGTTTTTCCGGCTGGGCCGGGGCGGCTGCCAGACGCCAGCTCGACAGGCCGAGTCCTGGGAGCAGGGCCGCCGCCTGCGGATCATTGACGGCGGCCCTGCCGTGGTGATCTGAGCCAGGGATTTGTTTTATGCGGTGATGGCGTTTTCCAGCATGGCCCGGTGACGCAGCATCCACGCCGCCGACCGGGCCCGCCAGGCCAGCGCCCACAGCGGCGCGGGATCGGTGGAGCCGGGCGTGACCCGGGCCGTGATCGCTTCGGCCGCGCAGTCGCGGATCGCATACTCGATCATCCGGGTGACCAGGCCATCCCGTTCGGCGGCGGGGAGCCGGTAGCCGTTCAGGAAGTACCGCAGCTGCGCCGCCCGGGCCGCGGCGCCGGGCAGCGCCTGCCGCTCGGCGATGTCGTCGTCGTGCAGTTGCGCGTTCCACCAGCCGGTGGCGGCTACCTCGTCGAGGCGGTCGGTGGGCCCGGCCACGGTCCAGTCGATGAAGGCGACCGGCAGGCCGCCGCGGGCCACGATGTTCCACGGCCCCGCGTCGCAGTGGCTGATGACCGCGCCGGGTGCGTCGCTGCGGAACGGCCACGGATGCCACACCGCATCCGGCGGCGGCTGGAACCCGGCGGTGGCGTCGTGCAGGTCGCGCAGCAGCCGGCCGGCCTGCCAGACGCCGTCGTCGCTCCAGGCGTGCGGGTGAACGAACGTCCCCTCGATATAGGTCAGGACCTCACGGCCCTGATCGTCATATCCGTCTCCCACCACCCGAGGGGAGGCGGCGAAGCCGGCGCGTTCGAGGTGCCTGAGCAGGGCGTGAACGGCTGGTGTCCACGGCCCGGCTGGGCGGACGACGGTGTCGCCGTGCCGCACGACCTGGGCGGGCTGCCCCTCGGCCTTGAGCGGCGGCTTGAAGGAAGAATACGAAGACACTGATGCTCCTCGTGATCGAAGCTGCGACGCCCAGCAGGTCGGGCATCGTACGGGCAAGATCGCAGGACATCCTGCAAACCTGGGGCGCGCTTCGACGCCAGGAGCGTGCCCCGGAGCGGCCTGGCTTGCCGGCTGGCCGGAGACCCGATCCATCGGTCTTGGTGGTCTGCCAGCGCTGGCCGGGTTCCAGACCGCCAAACTGTCAGGGCTCGAGATTCAGCAGCGCTCTGCCGCTCTGCACATCGAGAGGCACCGAGACCTGGTCATGCACGATGAGCCAGTTACCGTCGATCTTCCGGAAGCAGGCCGTCCACCGAACCCAGTAATCGCTCCTTTTCCCGTTCTTCAACGTGCCGCTGATCCGGTTGAGGCTGTGTCCGAATGCCACGTCATCGCCCACGGTGATGGCGAGGTCGCGAATCTCGTAACCGAGCGGGCGCTGGTATGCCGTAAAGACGTCAGCCCAGTTTTTCCATTTTGCCTCTGCTCCCACGTGCTGCAGCGGCGGGACGATGTCGAATGACACGATGTCCGGAGCGTAAATTGGCTTCACGCCCTCGAGATCCATGGCGCGAATCGCCTGAAGCACCTTGTCGATTTGCTGTCGAATGTCGGCTTCATCAACCGCGTGTTGTGTAGCCATGATTAGTCCTACATTTACCGAGGTCCGTAGACTGATTCTTTCCGGAACGGACCAATGCCGAGGCGGCTGCCGACGGTGAACTCGTGCGGCACATGGGCCCCGGCCAGCATCCCGGGACGGTCCAGCGCGAGCACCGCATCCAGCGCGGCCAGGCGGGCCACCTCCCAGTTCTGCGGGACGAGATCAACTTCCTGGAGCACTTCGAAGTTGATGTAGGACCCGTAGAAGAATGTCCAGACTCGTGGCGCTGCCGTCATCGCATCCCTCCTGGTTGTCCGCACTCTCGCAAGGGCCGTCAATCTATCTCAGGGCC
>JASHYW010000028.1 GCA_030042885.1 Streptosporangiaceae bacterium
CCGCGGCGTGGCCGGTGCCGCCACAGAGCGCGGGGGCGAGAGGGCTGGCCGCGGCGCGGCCGGTGCCGCCGCGACCAGGGACGCGCCGGCGCTTCCCGCCGCGATCGCCGCCTGCTGCGCCTTCTGGCCCGGCCTGGCCCGGACCACGGCCTTATGCGCCGTCTTGGGCCGTGCCCCCGGCGGATGGCGGTGCCACACCCGGACGATCAGGAAGATGTCATCCTTCTCCGCGAACGGCGCCATCCGGCACCAGGTCCGCGGCTCGGCGAGGTACCTGAGCTGGGAGCCGACGAGCTCGGGCAGCCTCTTGTTCTCAATGACCGGGCGGGTGGTCAGCCAGGTGAGCACTCCGGGAGGCAGGATGTAAAGCCAGACCAAGTTATGGTTAAAGGGCAAACCAATCGCAACCAGGAGGAGAATATACGGAACGGTAATCCCGGTGAAGACGGCAATCCAGGTGATGGGCAACGGGGCCGGCAGCCGAAAATCGTAAAGCTTGTACAGTCGTTTTTCGATCCGCCAGATATTCGTGTAAGTGGGAAGGTCCACTGGGCGCTCCTTGTCGTCAGAACGGGATCAGTGGACTCCGAGCGCGTTCGCTATGCCGGTGGCCAGCGTCTGCACGATGCTTGGCGTGTAGAAGACCACCGCGATGGCCACCGCCAGCACGATGAACTGCACGAACCGGGTGATCTCGCGGGTGAACAGGAAGAAGATCGCCACGATTCCGACGATGCCGAGGAACAACGGCCCGAACAGGCCCTGCAGGTACGTCACCAGGCCCTGCGTGCTCAGGGCCAGCGGAACCACCGCGGCGGCGAGATGAGTGGTCATAGGACCTCCCTTCCGGGATCAGGTGGCCATCCGGGTGCTGCGAGGTCCGCACCGAGCAGCTGAAGCCGGCGCACGCGCCCGGGCCCACGCTGGCGCGGCAGGCCGGCCGGATTGCGCGGGCGCGGCGGGCGGGCGCGCTCTGGCCGGACGGGATGACGTCCCGGCCCGCAGGCGGCGGTGGGGACGGCGCCGGGGCCAGGGGAAGCAACCCGGACACCGGAAGACCCGCAGGCGCTGTGCTGGACCGGCTCGTGGCGGGCGAGCCAGATGGCGGCGATTCCGGTGCGGTCCGTGACGATGCCGGACACCGGAGGGCAGGCGGCAGCGGCGCGAGCGCAGACAGGCATGACGGCGTCAGCCGCCGCTGTCCAGGTCATTTGGCTCCCACCGCCTCAGTCGCCGCACTGATTTCATTTACATACCATTTACCGCTTTGAAGGTCGACGACCGACATGCCGTAGGCCATAACGAGTTTTGTGACTCCCGACTCACCCTGCCCGGGAACCTGCCATATGACGGTCACGGTTATCTGCCGGGTGGCGCCGCCCGGCGGAACCTGCAGGCTGGCGATCGAGCCGAACGTCACCGTGCCGCCCAGTCCGGTCAGCGACACACCACGGACCGCGAACCGGTTGAGCGCGCCGCTGTCACCGCTGGCGTAGGCCTGGAAAAAGGCGGGCAGCTCATTGCGCAGCTCCCTTTGCGCGACGGGGTCAGACCCGCGGCCGGGGGTCGCCGGGGGCGAAACCTGCTGCGGCGCTGGGAGCCAGGCAGGCTCGCCGGAGATCACCACGCCGCCATCCGAGGCCGCCACGGGCACGCCGAGCTCCATGAGCTGGCCGTTGACGATGGCGAGCAGGGTGACCACGGCCTGCCGCGGATCCTGCACCGCGATGCCGGCGACCTGCTCCGACTGCAGTTGCATCTGGCCTGTACCGTTCCAGCCGAAGTCCGGGTCGGCGGCCGCGACGCTGGCTGGCACGAAGGCTGCGAGCTCCTGCTCCCGCTGGGCCTGGATCGCCGGGCTGACGTTCAGGTAGACCTGCCCGAACTCCGCCGCGTACGCCTCGGCGAGCATGACGGGAAACTGCGCCGTCGCCGGGCCGGCGTGTGCGGCGCCGGGCTGGGGCGCGCTGGCCTGGCTGAACACGATGGCGGTCACGCCCCGGTAAGCGATGATCAGCAGAGCCGACCACAGCGCCGCCCGCAGCGGCCACAGCCTCCACCGGCCGCCGGCGCCGCTCCAGACCCGTCCGGCGTGCGGGTCCGCCGCTTGCGGATCGAGCTCGCCGTCCGGCACCGAGCCGCCTGGACCCGCCGGACCAGGCAACGGCATGACGGAAGAGTAATCGGGCGGACGCATTTCGTCGCCGGATTTGGGCACGCGAAACATCGGACCTCCGCACGTTTCCGCGCCTGCCCAGGCAGGCACGGCCCGTCCCTTCGCGCCGGTCCGGCCCATCGCGGGGCATCGCGTCTCGGCGAGGAGCCGGTTACCGCCGATCACCGGACGGCTGCCTGGACCACGACCAGCACCCTGTATCACGTAGCAACTACATAAAGGGTTCAAGCCATTTCGGAAAGTATTCAGCTGGAGGCATCCAGGCTGTCCTCGCAGCCACCGGGATCTGTCCCGGCGGTGCGCTGCGCAGCGGCGGCCCGGCGGCGGCCCAACTCGATCCACCGCGGGATCAGGTCCAGGTCAGCGCCGGACGCGATGCAGTAGTAAGCAGCCGCCTCGGCCCTGGCCTGCTCGGCGGTGTGCCGGTAGTAGCCCACGAGCAGACCGGCCAATTCGGCCAGCAGATCGCCGCGGCCACCGGCTATCTCCGTGAGTTCGGTCACCGCGGCAGCCGTTTCCGCGCCGGTGGGCTCGCGCCCGGATGCGTGCCGCCGAGCCGCGCCGGTCAGGCGGGCCACTGTCAGCTCGTCAAGCTCGGGCACGGGATGGCCGCGGCCGGCCACCGGCTCCGGTTCGCGTGGGTGGCGCGGATACCACGTCATCCGGGCCGAACGTCCCGTCCCGGCCGCACTCGACGTACCGGCAGGTGGCGGACCGGGACCAGGGCAGCAGGTTGGCGTGGTGCTCGACCACGGTGGTGACCACGACGTCGTCGCGAGCCAGCCGGAGCCGGCAGGCGGTGGACGCTGGAATACCACGGAATGAACTTCTCGACCCGGGCCAGCACCGGCCCCAGCGCAGCCGTCGAAGCCGCCGCGTCCATGGACAGGCAGGGCCGGCCGGTGCCGTCCGCGCACGCCACCGGGATCCCGTCGCCGACCAGCGAGACGGGCGGCAGCTCTCCTGGAACAGCCCGATGGGCCGGATCATGCGGCGTATGCCTCATCGCGGCGGCACCTCCCGGGCAGGCTCTGGTCGCTTCTGGCGTTAGACGTTGAAGCGGAACTCGGCCACGTCGCCGTCGCGCATGACGTAGTCCTTGCCTTCGATGCGGGCCTTGCCCGCGGCGCGGGCGGCCTGCAGAGAGCCCGCCGCGATCAGGTCGTCGTACGAGACCACTTCGGCCTTGATGAAGCCGCGCTGGAAGTCGCTGTGGATGACGCCGGCCGCCTCCGGCGCGGTGGCGCCGATCTTGATCTCCCAGGCCCGGGTCTCCTTCGGGCCCGCGGTGAG
>JASHYW010000188.1 GCA_030042885.1 Streptosporangiaceae bacterium
AGCAGCGGGACCCGGGACTCCACCGAGTGCGCCATCGACATGGTGTCCTCGTTGTGCAGCAGGTCGCACACCATCTTGGTGGCGAACTCCGCGCGCAGGGCCTGGCTCTCCAGCGGTCTGGCGTCCTCGAAGTAGGCCCCGTACTCGTCCCGGACTGAGGTGGTCAGCCGGTGGGCGAACTCGGGCGTGTACACCCGCCGCAGCAGCGCGGGGTTGAAGTCCCAGGCGTTGCGGAGCAGCAGGTAGTTGCGGGTCCCGTCGCCGGAGGCCGCCACCCACTCCAGCTTGCGCGTGGCCAGGTCCAGCTCGGGCCGGCCCAGGCCCGCCGACCGGCGCGCGGCCCAGTCCAGCGCGGGGGCGAGCGCGCGCACGGCGGCGCCGGCCGTTCCCTTCCTGAGCCTCCCGGCCCGGAGCATGTAGCTGTAGAAGTCGTAGCCGGCGAACAGCTCGTCGCCGCCGAGGCCGGACAGCACCACGGACACGTGCTGGCCGATGAAGCGGTGCAGCAGGTACAGCTGCAGCGAGTTGACCTTTGGCTCCTCGGTGTGCCGGATGGCCTCGGCCAGGTGCGCCAGGGCGGGCTCGTGCAGCACGACCTCCTGGTGCTCGGTGCCGTAGGTGTCGGCCACGAACCGGGCGTCGCCGGTCTCGTCGGTCGGCTCGTCAAAGCCAAGGCTGAAGGTCCGGATCGGCCCGCTCGTGGTCCGCCGGAGCATGGCCACGATCGAGCTCGAGTCGATGCCGCCGGACAGCGAGACGCCGACCGGGACGTCGGAGATGAGCTGGCGCTTGACCGCCTCGGCGTAGTGGTGGCGGATCCCCTCGAGCCACTCGTCCTTGCCGCGAGACGGGTCCGGGGTCCAGTCGATGCCGGCGTACTGCCGCAGCCGGGACCGGCCGTCGCTGAACTCCAGCGCGTGGCCCGGCGGGAGGCGGTGGATGCCGGCGAAGAACGTCCGGTCACCGGGGATGTAGCGGACGTTCATGGTCAGGTGCAGGCTGGCCTCGTCGATCTCGGGGCTTACCAGCCCGCTGGCCAGGACCGCCTTGGCCTCGGACCCGAAGGCCAGCTTGCCGTCCCTGATCGAGTACACCAGGGGCTTGACCCCGAGCGGGTCCCGGACCAGGAACAGCGTGCGGCGGCCGCGGTCGTAGAGGGCGAACGAGAAGATCCCGTTGAGCCGGGCCGCGAACGCGATCCCCTCGTCCTCGTAGAGGTGGGGCAGGACCTCGGTGTCGCAGTGGGTGGTCAGCCGGTGCCCGCGGGCCAGCACCAGCTCCCGGAGCTCGGGGTAGTTGTAGATCTCGCCGTTGTAGACGACGACCACGGAGCCGTCCTCGTTGGCCATCGGCTGGGAGCCGCCGGGAACGTCCTGGATGGCCAGCCGGCGGTTGCCCAGGTGGACCTGGTCGCCGCCGTAGAAGCCCTCGCCGTCAGGGCCCCGGTGCGCGATTGTGTCGGCCATGGCCCGGACGAGCTCCTCGTCACCGAAGCCGGCCGTACCCGCTATTCCGCACACCGGAAGCTACCGTCCCCTGCGCCGAGCCGTGAACGTGCTCTCAAAGTAGCCGGTCATCCAGCCGGTCACGTCGATCTTCTCGTCGAGCAGCCGCCGCCGGGCTTCCTGCCAGGTGGTGCTCGGCGCCGCGAGCATCTCTTCGATGGCCGACAGCGCCATGTCGTACTGGTCCTCGGTGAAGTGCCGGACCAGGCCGTACCGCCGCTCCTCGTCGTCGGTGTAGCCGCGGCCCGTGGTCGCGATGAACACCGCGGGCACCCCGAGCACCGCCGCCTCCGACGACATCGTGGCCGACTCGCCCACCACCAGCCGGGCGTTGGCCAGCAGGTGGTGAACCTTCTCCACCGGCCCGCGGATGGCCAGGTCGGCGAGCTCGGGCGGGGGCGGGCCCTCGGCGGAGACCAGCACCCGCCCGCGGCGCAGCAGGACCTCGACCAGATGGCGCTTCTGCTTCACCGACAGGCCGCGCTCCTTGCGGTCGTGCACGGCCTGCCAGGACACGAACCGGACGATCGAGTAGGCCTCGCCGGGGCCGACCCCGAACTCGGCCAGCACGGCCGGATCGGGCTGGAAACGGTTCGGGTGCAGGTAGGCGAGCTCGTGGTACCCGGCGTAGGTGGGGTGGCGGCCCGGCACCGTGCCCTGGTAGCAGTCCGGCGTGCACACGCTGTAGGCGAGCGGGTACACGATCCGGTTGGTCTGCACCGCGAACTCGGTGTCGTAGAACACCACCGCGGGCACCCTGGGCAGCCGCAGGGCCCCGGCCAGCGCGATCGACGGGCCCATGATCCCGGTCATCACGTCCGGCCGGAACGAGCGCATGATCTTCATCAGGCGGGGGGTCCGCTGGGCCATCTCGACCGCGAGCCCGGCCCCGCTCTTCTGCTGTGAGATCTGCTGATACGGAAGATCAAACGCACGCAGTAGTTCGACGGAACGGTCTTTATCCCGGGCGGTAATGCAGACGCTGTGCCCGCGGCTTTCCATCTCCGAGTAAAAGTTCCGGAAAAAATGAACGTGGGCCGGATGCAGGATGTCGATGAGGACACGCATGCGAT
>JASHYW010000189.1 GCA_030042885.1 Streptosporangiaceae bacterium
GGCCACCAGCTCCTCGCCGTCACGGTACGGCGAGCGGATCGTGCGCAGCTCCGGGTTGACCTCGAGCACGCCGGAGCCCAGGCCGGCCCGGATCGGCAGGAACGGCAGCCGGTGCGCGGCGGCCAGCAGGCCCCAGTGCAGCATGCCCTCGTCCAGCTCGGTCAGCTCGACCGTGCCGTCCTGCCTGCCCCGGCGGAAGTGCGGCTCCAGGGCGATCGAGTCCAGCGACGCGAAGCCGGTGACGACCCGCTTGGCCTGGCCGGACGCGACCAGCAGCCCGACGTCGGGGCCCGCGTACGACACCACGGTGAGGTTCTTCAGCGGCGACCGCACGATGGCGCGGACCAGGGCCATCGGCTTGCGCCGCGATCCCCACCCGCCGATCCCGATCGTCATCCCGTCGCGCAGCTCCGCGACGACCTCATCGGGAGTCAGTGTTAGCCCGGGGGGACGACCCCCCGGAACCCCCCGCTGCCGGGGCCCCACCCACCTCCCCGTTCCCCCTTCACTGCCTCGCCTTCCCTCGTCGCTCGTGCCTTGTTCCCCGCTCACCTCCGGGGCGCCTTCAAGGCGCCGCCTTCCCTCGTCGCTCGTTCCTCGCTCCTCAGTCCAGGCAGCGCCGCGCCCCTCAGGCTCGCTCGTTTTGGCTCCTCAGTCCAGGCGACGCCGCGCCCCGGCGTCACGTTTCCCGTCCACGAAGGCCTGGCGCGCCCGGTCACCAGAGCCGGCCAGGTTCAGCTCGAAGGTGAAGCCCTGCTCGTACCGGTAGGAGCGCTTGACGTCGACCGGGTCGATGCCGTTCAGCGACTGCTTGGCCAGCCGGATGACGGCCGGGTCCTTGGCCGCGATCTCCTCCGCCAGGCGCTGTGCGGCCTCGCGCAGCTCCTTGCGTGGCACCACCTCCACTACCGTGCCGAAGGCGAGCAGCTGCCGCGCGGTGACGGTCCGGCACGTGTAGACCATGGCCCGCATCAGCGGCTGCGGCACCAGCCGGGCCAGGTGGGTGGCCGCGCCCAGCGCGCCTCGGTCGACCTCGGGCAGCCCGAACGTCGCGTCCTCGGCCGCGATGACGATGTCCGCGTTGCCCGCCAGGCCCACGCCGCCGCCCAGGCAGAAGCCGTGCACGGCGGCGATCACCGGCACCGGGCAGTCGTAGACGGCGGCGAACGCGGCGAAGCAGCCCTGGCTGGCGCCTAGCAGCGCCTGGTTCCCCTCGGTCCGCTGCATTTCCTTGATGTCCACGCCGGCGCAGAAGCCGCGGCCCTCGGCGGCCAGGATCACGGCCCTGGTCGCGGGGTCGGCGCCCGCCGCGGTGACCGCGGCCGCCAGCTCCCGCCAGCCTTGTGCGGGCAGCGCGTTGACGGGCGGGAAATCGATGACCACCTCGGCGATCCCGTCAGCGGTGCGCACCTCGACGCTCATCGCTCCATCACCCGCGCCTGCGCTGCTCGCTGTCTCACCCGCACCGCCATGGCCGAATCACCCGCGCCCGCGCTTGACCTAGCGTTTGCTTGGGCGCGAGCCTAACATGGCGCCATGCAGCCCGTCGACCAACCGTATCCCGGCTTGTCCGGCAGCCGGGTGATCGTGACCGGCGGGACCAGGGGCATCGGGGCGGGCATCGCGCGGGGGTTCCTGCGCTCCGGCGCGCGGGTGCTGGTCTGCGGCAGGAACGAGCCGCCGGACCAGGCCGCCCTGCCGGCCGCGGGCGGCCGGACCGCCGAGTTCACCCGCGCGGACGTCAGGGACCCGGACCAGGCGCGGGGCCTGGTCGCGGCCGGGGCGGACCTGTTCGGCGGCCTGGACGTGGTGGTCTGCAACGCGGGCGGTTCCCCGCCCGCCCCGGCCGCCACCGCGTCGCCGCGGTTCCACGCCAGGATCATCGAGCTGAACCTGACCGGACCGCTGCACGTGGCGCAGGGCGCCAACGAGGTGATGCAGGGCCAGGCCGAAGGCGGGTCGATCATCATGATCGGCAGCGTGAGCGGCACCCGGCCCTCGCCCGGCACGGCGGCGTACGGCGCCGCCAAGGCCGGCCTGCATCACCTGGCGACCAGCCTGGCCATCGAGTGGGCACCCAAGGTCCGGGTGAACACCGTGGTGCCTGGGTTCGTGGCTACCGAGTCTTCCGCCGGGCACTACGGGGACGCAGACGGGGTGGCGGCCGTGGCCGCCACCGTGCCGCTGCGCCGGATGGCGACCCCGGATGACGTGGCCGAGGCGTGCCTGTTCCTGGCCTCGCCCCGGGCCGCCTACGTCAGCGGCGCGTGCCTGACCCTGCACGGCGGCGGCGAGCCCCCGGCGTTCCTGGCCGCGCGCCTGCCCGTTCGGCAGGGGCCGTCCCGGTAGCGGGAGAAACCGTGGAACACGGGACCGCCCGCCAGGCCGGTGGAAGGCTGGCGGTCCGCGCAGGCCGGGCGTTCGACGGGCGGGCGGCGATCCCCGGCGGGGCGCTGGTCCTGTGCGCTGACGGGCAGATCGTGGGCGTCGAGCCTGGCCCGGCCGCGGCGCCGGAGGGCTGGCCGGTCGCGGAGTACCCGGGCGGTACGGTGCTGCCCGGAATGATCGACTGCCACGTCCATCTGTGCGGGGATTCCCGCGACGGGGCCCTGGATCGCCTGGCGGGCTATGCCGATGAAGATCTGGACCGGGTGATCGGGGCGGCGCTTCGCGCGCAGCTGGCCGCGGGCGTGACCACCGTGCGTGACCTGGGCGATCGCCGGTGGGCCGTGCTCAGCTGGCGCGACCGCGTGGCCGTCGGCACGGCCGGCTTCCCCAGCCCGGCCATCGTGGCGTCCGGGCCGCCGATCACCACCCCGGGCGGTCATTGCTGGTTCATGGGCGGCGAGACCAGCCACCCCGGCGCGCTCCGCGCCGCGATACGCGAACGTGCCGACCACCGCGTGGACATCATCAAGGTCATGGCCAGCGGCGGGGTCATGACGCCCGGCACGGACGTCCTCGCCTGCCAGTACTCGCTGGAGCACCTGCGGACCCTGGTCGAGGAGGCGCACGCCTGCGGCCTGCCGGTCACGGCGCACGCGCACGGGCTGTCGGCCGTGATCCAGGCGGCAGAGGCCGGCGTCGACGGGATCGAGCACTGCAGCTGCCTGACCGAACGCGGCATCGAGCAGCCCGCCGGCTTGCTGGCGCGGCTGGCCGCGAACCGGACCGTCATCTGCCCCACGCTGGGAGTCGTTCCCGGCGCCATTCCATCGCCGGCCGCCCTGGCGCTGCAAGAACGGACCGGATCCACCCTGGCGGCCCGGCAGGCCATGACCGGCAAGCTGTACCAGGCCGGCGTCCGGCTCGTCTCAGGGGCCGACGCCGGCATCGCCGACGGCAAACCGCACGGCATCCTGGCGCTCGCCATCGCCGACCTGGTGGCCGGCGGCGTTCCGGCCGGCGACGCCATCGCATCGGCCACCTCGCTGGCCGCCGATGCCTGCGGGCTGGGCGGCCGTAAGGGACGGCTGCACCGCGGCTACGACGCCGACCTCGTCGTCGTCCACGCTGACCCCCTCGCCGACATCGGTGCCCTCACCGCGGTCCAGGCCGTCTACCTGGGCGGCCGGCCCGTCAGCGAACGCGGCGGCTAGACCGGGTAGCGGGTGAGGGTAGGTGCGTGGCTGCGGCCAGACGGGGTTCGCCATCTCAGGACGCCAGGTTGATCCCCCAGACGGGCTGAGGGATCACTGGTACTCGATTGTCATTCTCAGCGCAGCCTGCCCGCCCGTTACTCTGCCGCGCCATCAGCGCCTTCCGTTCATTCCTGCGGTTCCTGCCACAGGGCACCTGGAGGCAGGGGCTGCTCCCACGATCCCGGCGTGCCCTGCGCAGGCACCGAAGGCTGCTGCGCAGTAAGGTCCTTGCCCTTGCTGCGGCTACGGCGGAGGCGGATGAGCGGCTCGCCTCGCCGCTGCTGCTGAATGCGCCTTTTCTCCTGTGCCCGGCGGATCTTCATGTCCTCGGTCGCTGGCAGGAACGCGATGATGAGGATGCCGATCACCGAGAGCAGCAGCCCCAGCAGGAAGCCCTGGACGGCACGTCCCTTGCGGTTCCCGATGGCGAGCCCGGTCAGCGCGGTGACGATGAGCAAAGCAACTAGTCCGGCCATCCTCCCGCACCCTCTCCTTATCCGCAGAACGAGCTTCGCATAATTCTCGGCAGTGGTTGCGAGCTGGTAAGCCTGGCCGCCCTGCTGATCCGGCCACGAGATCGCATTGGCCGCGTTCGCAGGGGCGTTGTTCCCGGCAGCGACCGCCGCAGACGGGGCCGCGACCGGGAACAGAGTAGCGTGGCCGCTCCCCGATGACTATCCCGCAGCCTCGCCACGATCGACCGCACGGCCGTGGCTAGCCGGGGTATCTGGTGGGGGTGGTGGCGTAGGTACGGCCGGAGGGTGTCCGCCAGACGAGGACGCCGGGTTCGGGCTGATCCAGCCACCAGCCTTCGGCCTGTTTACAGCGGTGGTGGTGACGACAGAGGCGGGTCGTCCCGCTCGGCGGCAAGGACCGCAAAGCCCCGCCGCCGCTGGTGTTCGCCGCCTTGTGCCGCCTGATGCCCGCCCTGCGCCGCCGCGTCTGGCGCAGTGTGGAAGCGGTGCGCCAGGACGCTGCAGACGGCCTTGTCGAGCGCTGGTATGACCAGTGGCGGGGCGAAATGCGGGAGCGCATTTCGAGGCTGCGCTCGGCCGACCTCGGCTCGCTTTCTGACCAGCAGCTGGCCGAGCATTTCCGCGCCGCGGTCGCGCTGCATGAACGCGGCAACCAGATCCACTTCATGCTGCAAGGCGCGCTTTACCTCATCGTGGGCGAGTTCGCCTTCTGCTGCCGCGACCTGCTGGGCTGGGACGAGGAGAAGACGTTCGGGCTCTTGTCCGGCCTGTCCACCACATCCACCGAACCCGCCCGCCAGCTGGGCGAACTCGCCCGGATCCTCAGCGACACCGGGGATGAGACCAGCCAGCGTTTCGTCACCGCCTTGCGGTCCTACCAGGACCAGTTCTGCTGTCGGGCCCTCTGCCTGGAGGTCGCCGAGCCGACCCTGGCCGAGGTCCCCTCGCTGACCATGAGCCTCATCCGGGACCAGATAGCCCGCAAGGACACCGGCGGCACGCAAGATCAGCAGCGGGAGGCGGCCCGGGCCGAAGCCCGCGCGTCCCTCGCGCGCCGCCCGGCAGGTGACCTGGCACGCTTCGAGCGCCTGCTCACCCGGGCCGAGCGCGCCTACCCCGTCCGGGAGGACAACGAGTTCTACACCATCAGCGCCCCGCTGGCGCTGGTCCGCTACGCGGCACTGGAAACCGGGCGGCGGCTGGCCAGCCGGGGTGCCATCAACCACGCCGACGACATCTTCTTCCTGGACACCGCCGAAGCGCCGCGCGCACTGTCCGGGTATCAAAACAGCTGGGCCGATCTGGTGGCACGCCGGCGTGGCGAACAAGCCTGGGTGCACGCACATCCCGGTCCCCAGTCCTACGGCCACGACCCCGGACCGCCCCCCGCATTCGACGCGCTCCCAGCCGAAGCCCGCCTGGCCATGCAGGCACTGATGTGGTCAGTTGACCGGATGCTGGCGCAAGACCGCAGCCAGCTGAGCCAGCCCGCCTCCGCCACCCTGGAAGGCCTGGCCGCCTCACCGGGGCGGTATACCGGGCCGGCACGCATCATCAGCAGCGAAAGCCAACTCGCCAAGCTCCGCCCCGGCGACGTCCTGGTCTGCCGGGTCACCTCGCCCGTGTGGTCCATGCTGTTCCCCAACGTCGGCGCACTGGTCACCCGACGCCGGCGGCATCCTGTCCCACCCCGCGATCATCGCCCGCGAATTCGGCATCCCGGCCGTCGTCGCCACCGGCAACGCCACCAGCCGCATCCAGGACGGCCAGGTAATAACCGTCGACGGCACCCGCGGCCAGATCCTGCTCGCATAGGCCGCAAGACCCGGGACAACACCACCGGCACCTCCCGGCAAGACCCGGATCTCCGGGCCGGTGAGTTAGTTCTGGCGGAGTCGTCGCATGGTGCCTTGCCGCAGCGCATGTTTCTGCTCAGCGCTCAGGACCCGCGCGGTCAGCCTCCTCTGTGCGGCATCGGCAAGCGGGCCAGGTCGCGGGCTGGTCCTGGCGGGCGGGAGCTTGCGTGTCCCGTGCTGAGAGGCGATGCTCCAGCTGCGTTGAGGCTGCGTTCAGGTTTGCCGGTGACGATGCACGCGTGATGCCCGGTGGGCAGGTCTCCGAGCCTGGCCGGTTGCCGTACGCACAAAGGGTGCGGGCGCGGAACGATCCTCCGCGCCCGTCTCCGGTGCCGCATTCCGGGGTGGTGGACGCGTGTGCCGCGCTGGCCGGGCTCGGCTTCGGCGCCGTGGTGGCTGCGGTCATCCTGGGCGAGTCGAGGGGCTCGCTGGTCGCGCCGGGCGGGCTGTTGTCCGCGGCGGGCCGGCTCGCCGGGTTCACCGGGACGTACCTGATACTGGTCATGGTGGTGCTGGTGGCGCGGCTGCCGTGGCTGGAGCGCTCGGCCGGCCAGGATCAGCTGGTCCGCTGGCACCGCCACGTCGCCCCCTGGGCGATCGGCCTCATCACGGCCCATGTCGTCCTGATCGTGCTCGGTTACGCACAGGCGGCCACCACCGGGGCGTGGCACGAACTGTGGGTGCTGCTGACGTCCTACCGGGACATGCTGGCCGCCGGGGCCGGTTTTGGCTTGCTGGTCATGGCCGGGGTCAGTTCGTACCGGCAGGTCCGGCGCAAGATCAGGTACGAGACGTGGTGGGTCATTCACCTGTACCTGTACCTCGGGCTCGCTCTGGCGTTTGCCCACCAGATCTTCACCGGCGTCTCGTTCATCGGCCACCCTCTGGTCAGGGCGCTGTGGATCGTGGTCTGGGCGGCCACCGCGGGGATGGTCCTGGTGTTCCGGATCGGCCAGCCGGTCTGGCGGAGCCTGCGGCATCGGCTCCGGGTGGTCGAGGTCCGCCCGGAGGGGCCGGGGGTGGTCTCGGTGGTCTGCCGGGGACGGCACCTGGACCGGCTGGCGGTATCAGGCGGCCAGTTCTTCGTGTGGCATTTCCTGACCCGGGAGCTGTGGTGGCAGGGGCACCCGTACTCGCTGTCCGCCCTGCCCCGGCCGCCCTACGTCCGGGTCACCATCAAGGGGCTCGGCGATCAGAGCCGGGCGGCAGCCAGCCTGCGGCCGGGCACCTGGGTGGCCATCGAAGGGCCCTATGGCGCGTTCACCCGGCACGCACGCGCCTGCGACCGAGTGGCCCTGGTCGCCGCCGGGGTTGGGATCACGCCGGTGCGGGCACTGCTGGAGGACTTGCCGGGCGGGGTCGACGTGGTGGTCGTGGTCCGCGCGTCGGCCGTCGCGGACCTGGTTCACCGGGACGAGGTGGCCGCGCTGGTCCGGCAGCGGCATGGCCGACTCCACGAGATCGTCGGCTCGCGGCACAAGGTCAAGCTCGGCGCCCGGGCCCTGCGGCGGATCGTGCCCGACATCGGCTACCGCGACGTGTACATCTGCGGCCCTGACGGGTTCAGCGCGGAGATCGCCGACGCCGCCGCGCAGCTCGGGGCCAGGCCTGAGCAGATCCACACCGAGACGTTCGGATTCTG
>JASHYW010000029.1 GCA_030042885.1 Streptosporangiaceae bacterium
GGGCGGCCAGGTCCTCGAGCAGGACCACGGGCAGCTCGGGCGCCTTGGTCCGCCGGATGAAGCTGCCCCAGCCGCGGTTGCCGCGCACCTGGTTGGCCTCCTTGATCCCGGTGCGCAGCGAGAACGCCTCCAGCACCGCGGACAGGGCGAGAACGGCGAAGGCCACTCCGGGCGAGCGGACCGGCTCCGGGTTCAGGATCTTGTGCATGCCGTCGTAGACGGAGAAGGCCGCGCCGACGGTGAACAGCATCACCGACACCACGAACCCGTAGAAGTACCGCTCGCGCCCGAAGCCGAACGGGTGCTCCTCGGACGGCGGCCGGATGGACCGGCCGCGTCCGACGATCAGCAGCACCTCGTTGCCGGTGTCCGCGACCGAGTGCACCGACTCGGCCAGCATGGACGCGGACCTGGTAATCAGGAACGCCACGAATTTCGCCAGCGCGATGCCGAGATTGGCGGCCAGGGCGGCGAGCACCGCCCTCATCTCACGCAGCGAAACCCGCACTCGCGCTACTCGATCCGCGCCGACAGATCGGCGATCGCGGCGGTCTGGCCCGGGTCGATCCCGGACGCTATGGCCAGGTACACGCTGGCGTAGTCGGCCAGCTGGATGACGCCGGCCAGCCGCACCAGCGCGTGCTCGCCGTCCATGGCCAGTTCGGACAGGCCGATCCCGCGCTGGGCGGCGAGTTCGGTGATCGCCGCCCGCTGGGCCCCGACCCGCTGGTCCTCCCCCGGATCGGCGATCAGCACCAGCCGCAGCGGCGTGAACCCGGGGACCCGGCCTGGCTGCGTGTCGTCATAGTCCAGGTCCCAGGAGGGCAGATCGCCCAGGCCGGCCACCTCGCTGGCCGTCTCGGGCCGCAAGGGCGGCTCCGCGGTCATCCCGGCGTCGCGGGCGGCATCAGGGGTAGGGGGCTCAAGGGTATCAGGGGGCTCAAGGGTGGGGCCCGCGGCCGGAGCGAACGGCCCGTCGAACGCCACGATCTGGTTGTGCGCCGCCTCGGGCAGCAGGCCGGTGATCGCCGGGTACTTGGCGTTCTCGCTGAGCTGGCTGGCGAACCGCCGCGCGGCGACCCCGCTCAGCACCGACGTCCCCCACACCAGCGGCAGCGTGCCCACCAGGTCCAGGGCCAGTGACTTGCCCGGGTTGACGAACGACTCGCTGGCCGGCCGGCACTGGTGGGACACCTCCTCGAGCCGGCTCGCCGCCAGTTCGTAGGCCTCCGGGCCGATCCGGACCACGCCGAGCCGTTCGGCGATCACCAGCAGCGGGACGGCCAGTCCCCACAGCATCGACCTGGGCAGCATCGACCCGGGCGGGCCGGCCGGCACGACCGGGACGAACGGCGCGCGGGCCTGCTCGGCGATGTGCCGCAGCGGGGAATCCTTGGCCCCGACGGCGGCCAGCCGGCAGCCGCGCCTGGCCGCCTCGGCCGCGGCCGCGAGCGTCTCGCCGGTGGTACCCGAGGCCGACACCGCGATCACCGTGTCCGCCGCCCCGACCCAGCCGGGCAACCGCCCGGCCTGCGAGGTCACGACCTGGACCGGGCTGCTGAGCCCGGCCACGGCGCCCAGGATCTCGCCCGCCAGGCCCGAGCTGCCCATGCCCGCCACCACGATGGCGCGCGGCCTGAGGTCCGGTACCAGGGCCGCCAGGTCGGTTTCCAGGCAGGACCGCAGCGCGGTGCGCACCTGGGCCGCGGACGACGCCACCTGCCGCAGCACGTCGCCGGGATCGGCCGCCTCGATCACGTCGGGCGTGTCGAGCCGGTCCGCAGCCAGGACGAACTCGGTCCCGCCCCAGTCGTCAAGGCCGTTACTCATCGATTCATCTATTCTCGCCGGGGCGGCGCGCTTCCTCCACGAGCATCACCGGGATATCGTCGCGGACCGGGTAGGCCAGACCGCAGGTCTGGCTGGTGCACACCAGCTCGCTGGCCTCTTCGTCGGCCCGCAGCGGCGCGTGGCACTGCGGGCAGGCCAGGATGTCCAGCAGCCAGTCTTCGATGAGCATCAGATGTCCTTCCTGACCAGGCCGAGCACCTCATCACGCAGGGCGGCCATGGCCTCCTCGGTCTCCGCTTCCACGTTGAGCCGCAACAGCGGCTCGGTGTTGGACGGCCGCAGGTTGAACCACCAGCTCGGGGTCGCGACCGTGAGCCCGTCGAGTTCGTCGGTACTCACCCCGGGCCGCCCGGCGAACGCCCGCCTGACCTCCGCGGTCGCCGCGGCCTGGTCGGCCACCAGGGAGTTGATCTCGCCGCTGGCGTGGTACCTGGAGTACCCGGCCAGCAACGCGGACAGCGGCCCGGCCTGACCGCCCAGGGCGGCCAGCGTGTGCAGCGCGGCGAGCATGCCGGAGTCCGCGAACCAGAAGTCCCTGAAGTAGAAGTGCCCCGAGTGCTCGCCGCCGAACACCGCGCCGGTGCGCGCCATCTCCGCCTTGATGAACGAATGGCCCACCCTGGTGCGGACCGCCACGCCGCCCCGCTCGGCGATGATCTCCGGCACCCCGCGGGAGGTGATCAGGTTGTGGATGATCGTGGCGCCGGGCTCGCGGGCGAGCTCACGGCCCGCGATCAGCGCGGTGAGTACCGAGGGCGAGACGATCTGGCCGCGTTCGTCGACCACGAAGCACCGGTCGGCGTCGCCGTCGAAGGCCAGCCCGATGTCGGCGTGGTGCTCGGTCACCGCCCGCTGCAGGTCGCGCACGTTCGCCGGCTCGATGGGGTTGGCCTCATGGTTCGGGAACGTGCCGTCCAGCTCGAAGTAGAGCGGGATCAGCGTGATCGGCAGCCCTTCGAAGACCTTCGGGACGGTGTGCCCCGCCATGCCGTTGCCGGCGTCCACCGCCACGGTCAGCGGCCTGATGGCGGAGATGTCGACCAGCTTCCTGACGTAGTCGGCGTAGCCGGGCAACAGGTCCAGGTGGGTGACGGAGCCGGGAATCGCCGCTGGCACCCGGGACCGTTCGGCCAAATCCTGAATGTCCTTCAGGCCCGTCTCGATGCCGACCGGCTTGGCCCCGGCCCGGCATAGCTTGATGCCGTTGTACTGCGGCGGGTTGTGGCTGGCTGTGACCATCGCGCCCGGGACGCCGAGGTCGCCGCTGCCGTAGTAGAGCATGTCGGTCGAGCCGAGCCCCGCGGCCAGCACGTTGGCGCCCTGCGAAGCCACCCCGCGGCCGAACGCGTCCGCGAGCGGGCCGGAGGACGCCCGCATGTCGTGTACGGTCAGGATGGTCCCGGCGCCGGTCACGGTGGCGAACGCCGCGCCGATCACTTCCGCCACGCCCTCGTCAAGCTGATCGGGGACGACGCCCCTGATGTCGTACGCCTTGACGATGCTCGCGAGATCACCCACTGCCGGACACGCCTCCCGTGAAGGACCGGTGCCGCCGACGTTGCCGGCTCGGCGGCGTCGCCCCAGCGGGCCGGTATTAGCTGCGCTGCTGAGCCGTGCCGTGAGCTGGCGGCACTGTACCTCGAGCCTATCCGTCCTGCGGCGGGCCCGAGCGCAGCACCCGGAGGTGGCCGCGGCGGCCGACCTCCACGCCCTGGCCGACGGGCTCTTGGTCCGCCGGTCCCCGCGCGGGCGTTTCCATCACCGCGTTGGCGAGCGCCTCCAGGTCATCGGCGCGCTGCTGGGCCGGGTCCGCGGGCAGCCGCACCACGTCCCAGCCGCGCGGCGCGGTCAGCCGGGCGGCATGCTTCTCGCACAGGTCGTAACAGTGCGGCTCGGTGTACGCAGCCAGTGGGCCGAGCACCGCCGTGGAGTCGCGGTACACATAGGTCAGCGTGTAGACGGGAGGATGCTTGCATGCGGTGCGCGAGCAGCAACGAGAACTCACCCAGCCCACCTCGCTCACATCACCGTGCAGACGGTGCCCCGGAACCCCGGGAGGCCGGGACCTCGGGACGGCGTCGGATACAACGGTGACGGTATCCGCCCGCGGACGGTAACGCCATCACCCCGCGCCGACGCCGTTATCGTGTCGTGCTCGGTGCCCGCCTGACCGGTGCCTGCCTGCGCACGCCGGCCGGCGGCGCTATCCGATACGCTCGGTAACTGTGCAGACGGGCGACGGAGATTCGAGGCCAGATTCGGGGCCGCGGAGCCCGCGGCCGCGGCGGCGCGACCGCCACGGGCGAGGGCTGCGGGGCAGGCTGGTCCCGCCGGGAGTCCCGCTGTACCGCAGCCGCGCCCAGCAGTTCGACGATCTCGTCCTCGAGGCGGTGGCCCGGCTGGAGCCGCGCTGGGAGTCCGAGCTTTCCGACGTGGAGTTCGCGGTCCAGGAAGTCCCCGACTTCGACACCATCGGCGAGGAAGGCGTGCCGCTGGCCCGCATCGTCCGCGGCTCGCCGGACACCGGCGATCCGGAAAACCCGGCCACCGGGCCGCGCATCGTGCTGTTCCGGCGGCCGCTGCTGGCCCGGGCCGAGGACGAGGACGAGCTGAGCGAGCTGGTCTTCGACGTGGTGGTCGAGGAGTTCGCCGAAATCCTCGGGGTGGACCCGGAAATCATCGATCCCGGCTACGGTGACTTCGACTGAGTGGCGCACCCAGCCAGGCCGCCGCCCAGCTGACGACTCGGAGGATCTGGTGGACCTGTTCGATCTCACCGGCAAGGTAGCGGTCGTCACCGGCGG
>JASHYW010000190.1 GCA_030042885.1 Streptosporangiaceae bacterium
AGATCACCCAGTTGTCCGCCGCGCCGAACCCGGCCAGCGAACCGGTCAGCGGGTGGATCCAGCCGATCGTGATGTTCCCTGCGGTGCTGGCGCTGGCGCTGGAAGTGGAACTGGCGCTGGCGCCCTTGATGCTGGAACTGCAGGCCTGGAGCAGCCCGCCGCCCCCCACGACGGCCGCGCCGGCGCCGGCCGCGCGCAGCAGGGTGCGCCGGGTCAGATGTGATGGCCCGGGGGGAGCACTCTGGGGAACCCTCATGCCCCCCCACGAGGGTGTCGTGCTGTCGGATTGCGCAGTCTGGTCACTCATGTGCAATCGATCTCCTTTGAGGTCGCGCCGAAGCGCGGGACCGCGTATGAGGTGACGCCGTGCGACCTCCGCAGGCCGGACCAGGAATGCGGCGGCGTCACGAGGCTAACATCACCTGAATCCCATGAGGGGGCCCTAGATCTGTTCGCTATGCGAACGAGCGTACATATAAAGAACAGTATGGCAACGCTAGGATGCCTGTTCGCGGATAGTCAACGCACGTTATGTAACTGTTTCAATTGGTGAGACAGCCGAGGTCTGCGACCTCAGCATGTGCGAATACGCCGCACCGGAGTCATCCGGTCACCCCAGGGCCCGCTGGCGCGCCGACTCGCCAGCCTCCTCTTTTACCCCATTCGCCACAAAGGTCCCGGATCGCTTGCCGGTCCCCAGGTCTGGTGTTGCGTTCCCGCTCTAGCGTGCTTCCGGAGCCGTCTCATCCCGGGCTGCGGGCGGCGATTACTGCTGGGCGACAGTTGTCTGGCACAATGTGATGCTGACCGCCTGGCTATGCGACGCCCTCTCATCGTTCGCCCGGCCCGGCTCATCTGTGCGGTCCCGCCAGCTGCTCCCCCGGCTGGCGCGGGTCCGCCGCCTCGCATCTATCGCTGGGAGAAGACCACAGCCGTGGCTGTAAAGATCAAGCTGAAGCGCCTGGGCAAGATCCGGGAGCCCTACTACCGGATCGTCGTGGCCGATGCGCGCACCAAGCGCGACGGGCGCGCCATCGAGGAGATCGGCAAGTACCACCCGAAGGCCGAGCCCTCGTTTATCGAAGTGAATTCCGAGCGCGTGCAGCACTGGCTGTCGGTGGGCGCACAGCCGACCGACCCGGTGCGCGCCCTGCTCAAGGTCACCGGGGACTGGCAGAAATTCACCGGAGAGCCGGGGGCCGAGGGCACACTCCGGGTGGCCGAGGCGCGCGTGGACAAGAAGGAGCGCTTCGCGGCCGTCGCCGGCCAGAGCCAGGCCAGCAGGGAAGACAAGGCCGCTGGCCAGAGCAAGGCCGGCACCGGGTCCAGGGCCGCCAAGCCGGCCAAGGACACCGCCGCCAGGGATGACACCGCAGCCAAGGGCGCCGCAGCCAAGGGCACCGCAGCCAAGGGCACCGCAGCCAAGGGCACCGCAGTCAAGGGCACCGCAGTCAAGGAAGGGGCGGGTCCGGCGGCCGCGGGCGACGGGACGGAGAAGGGCACCCGGACCAGGGCCGCGGCCAGGACCACCAGGGGACCCAGGGCCGCCCGGGCCGCTGAGGCCGGCGAAGTGACGGCGTCCGGGGCTGAGGCAGCGGTGCGCGCCGACGCGGACATCGCGGCGAGCGCCTCGGCCGGGGCGGAGGCTGCGGACCAGGCAGAGGCTGCGGCCGACGCGGACGCTGCGCCCGACACGGAGGCCGTGACCGAGGCGGAGGCTGCGGACCAGGCAGAGGCTGCGCCCGACGCGGACGCTGCGCCTGACACGGAGGCCGTGACCGAGGCGGAGGCTGCGGACCAGGCAGAGGCTGCGCCCGACGCGGACGCTGCGCCCGACACGGAGGCCGTGACCGAGGCGGAGGCTGCGGACCAGGCAGAGGCTGCGGCCGACGCGGACGCTGCGCCTGACACGGAGGCCGTGGCCGAGGCGGAGGCCGTGGCCGAGGCGGAGGCCGTGGCCGAGGCGGAGGCCGTGGCCGAGGTGCAGGCCGTGGCCGAGGTGCAGGCCGCGGACGAGGTGCAGGCTGCGGACGAGGTGCAGGCTGCGGACGAGGCGCAGGCTGCGGACGAGGCGCAGGCTGCGGACGAGGCGCAGGCTGCGGACGTAGCGGGCAGCGAATCAGGGAGCAGTGAGGGGGGAAGGGGAGGCGGGCGGGGTGCTTGAGGAGGCCCTCGAGCACCTGGTGCGAGGCATCGTCCAGTACCCGGACGAGGTCCGGGTAGCCACCAGGCCGCTGCGCCGGGGCAGCGTCCTCGAGGTGCGGGTGCATCCCGATGACCTCGGCAAGGTCATCGGCCGGGGCGGGCGTACCGCCAAGGCGCTGCGGACGGTGATCAACGCCCTGGCGGCGGGCCGTTACGTCCGGATCGACCTGGTGGACGCCAACGAGGTCCGCTGACCCGATGCGGGTCATCGTCGGCCGGATCGGCCGCCCGCACGGGATCCGCGGTGAGGTCGTGATCGGGGTCAGGACCGACGAGCCTGACCTCCGCTTCGTCGTGGGCGCCGTCCTGTACGTAGACCCGACCCTGGCCGCCGTGGACAGGCGGTCAGGGCCAGGGGGGAACGGAGGGACGGGCAGTCCCCCCCAAGGGGGGCTCGGGGGGATGGGTCCCCCCGAACTGGGGGGGTCCCCGGGGGGGTCATCCCCCCGGGGGGCAACACTTCAGGTCGCCTCGGCGCGTCGGCATTCGGGGCAGCTGCTCGTCACGTTCGCCGGCATCACGGACCGGACCGCGGCCGGGGAGCTGACCGGCAGCTGGCTCAGCGTCGATTCGGGCCAGCTGCCGGAGCTGGCAGACCCTGACGAGTTCCGCGACCATGAGCTGATCGGGCTGTCGGTGCGGACCACCACCGGCGAGCCGGTGGGCGTCGTCACCGACGTGCTGCACTACGGCCAGGACCTGCTCGTGGTGCGGCGCCCGGAAGGCGAGGACTGCCTGGTGCCGTTCGTGAAAGCGATCGTGCCCGAGGTCGACGTGGCCGCGGGCGTCCTGGTCATCGACCCGCCCCGGGGCCTGCTCGACCCCGGGCAAGCGGAGTAGGGCCGGACCAGGAGAACCACGGCCCGTTATGGTCAATAAATAAGGGAGAGGTCGTGGGGCTCCACATCGATATCGTGACGATCTTCCCCGAGTACTTCGCCGGCCCGCTGGGCGTATCACTGATCGGGAAGGCAGCGGCGCGGGGCGACATCACGTTCGGCGTGCACGACCTGCGGCGCTGGGCGACGGACGTGCATCACAGCGTGGACGACGTGCCGTTCGGCGGCGGGCCGGGCATGGTGATGAAGCCGGACGTCTGGGGTGACGCGCTCGACGCGATCCTGGCCGACGGGCCCGGGGCCGTCCTGGTGGTGCCCACGCCGAGCGGGGTGCCGTTCACCCAGCAGATGGCGGCCCGGTACGCGGGCCAGTCGCGGCTGGTGTTCGCGTGCGGCCGGTACGAGGGCATCGACGGCCGGGTGGTCGAGGAGATGCGAACGCGGATGGGTGTGGACGAGGTCAGCATCGGCGACTACGTGCTGGCGGGCGGCGAGGCGGCGGTCCTGGTCATGGTGGAGGCCGTCGGCCGGCTCCTGCCCGGCGTGCTCGGCAACGCGAGCTCGGCGGGAGATGACTCGTTCGGCAGCGGCGGTGATCCGGCCATGCGGGGGCTGCTCGAGGGGCCGGTCTACACCAGGCCGCGCGCCTGGCGCGGACGGGAGGTGCCGGAGGTGCTGCTGTCGGGCAACCACGCGGCGATCACGCGCTGGCGGCGCGATATGGCGCTGCGCCGTACCGCCGCGCACCGGCCGGATCTCATCGCGGCCCTGCGCGACCTGGACCGGCGCGACCGGCAGGTGCTGGCCGAGGCCGGGTTCCCCGCGGCCGGGGCCGGCCAGATTCCGGAGGGCTCTTCCGCGACTGGCTTTCCGGTTAGCGGCCAAGATATGGCAAACTGAAGTTCGCTGTCTTTCAGGCATGCGGCTGGGAGCACGCTAAGCGCCCCGGCGCGAGCCGGCTGCCGCCGGGTCCCCGAATACGACCACACCGAGGAAACCGCTGTCATGCACACCGCGATTGCCGAAATCGAGCAGGCCCAGACCCGGTCTGACATCCCGGACTTCCGGCCCGGGGACACGCTGAGGGTCCACGTACGGGTCACCGAGGGGAACCGCTCACGCATCCAGGTGTTCCAGGGTGTGGTGATCCGGCGTCAGGGCAG
>JASHYW010000191.1 GCA_030042885.1 Streptosporangiaceae bacterium
CGGCGAGCCCGCGCAGCCTCCGTTTCAGCGCGCGCAGTTCGGCGGCCTCGGCCCGGCACCGTTCGCAGCTGGCCAGATGGGCGTAGGCGCGGTCGAGTGAGCCTCCCTCCAGCTCGCCGTCGACGAGGGCCGACAGCCGGTCACCGAGATGGCTCATGACTCACCCGGCCGCTTCATCCGCCGGCCCACCAGGCCCTGACGGCCCAGGCCCTGGCGGCGCAGGCCCCACGAGCGCGTGCCCGGCTCCTCGGCCTGCGCCAGGGCAGGCCGGCGGTGCTCGAGCGAGGCGCGGAGCTGGGCTCGCCCGCGGTGGATCCGGCTGCGCACCGTGCCCAGCTTGACCCCCAGGGTGGCGGCGATCTCCTCATAGGAGAAGCCTTCGATGTCACACAGCACCACCGCGGCGCGGTACTCCGGCGGCAGGGCCTTCAGCGCGGCCTGCACGTCGTCATCCAGATGGCTGTCGTCGAAGGCCTGGGCGGGCGTGGGCTCCGAGCCGGGCAGCCGGTGGGCCATGTCGTCGGCCAGCCCCTCGAACCTGATCCGCTGCTTGCGCCGCGCCGAGTCGAGGAACAGGTTGGTGGTGATCCGGTGCAGCCAGCCTTCGAACGTGCCCGGGGTATAGCTGGACAACGACCTGAAGACCCGGACGAAGACCTCCTGGGTCAGGTCTTCCGCGTCGTGCGGATTGCCGGTCAGGCGGTAGGCGAGCCGATAGACCCGAGCGGAATGCGCGCGGACGATATCCTCCCAGGTCGGGAGGTCCCACTCGGGCTGGGAAGGTTGCATCGGCGGGGATGGCAGTTGGCTGGCCTCCTCCAGCAATCCGCCCTCAGGGTCGCAGAATGCCGCGACTGTCACCATCGTGCCCTGGATTCTCCCGTCGCGCCAGTTCGGGTCAGGGACCTCGGGGTCCGGGCGACAGCCGGACCATGGCGGGCCGCACACCCGGGGTCCTGTATCGCCTAGGTAACGGCCCGGGCTCCGGGAGAGTTCCCGGACCTGGGCGTGTGGCGCTAGGCTGCCCTGGTGGGGCCACTAGCCTATGCCGATTACGTTCCCGAGGATGAGCCGCTGCTGGCCGCCCGCGCGAACGCGGCCGATCTCGGCGGCACCGAGCCGGTGCTCCCGGCGGTGGGCGCCGTGCTTCGCTTCCTGGCCTGCGCGGTCGGCGCGAAGACCGCCGTCGAGATCGGCACCGGCTGCGGCAGTTCCGGCATCTGGCTGCTTCGCGGAATGCGCCCGGGCTCCACGCTCACCAGCGTCGATACCGAGCCTGAATACCAGCGAATGGCACGGAAAGCCTTCGCCCAGGCCGGCTTCGCGCAAAATCAATGCCGCCTTATCCTGGGCCGTGCGCTCGACGTCCTGCCCCGGCTCTCCGATGGCGCCTACGACATGGTTTTTTGTGATGCCGATGTGCGGGACTATCCGGATTACCTGACCGCCGCACTGCGGTTGTTGCGGCCCGGCGGCGTCGCGGCATTCAATAACGCGTTGCCGGCGGGAACGGACCTCGAGGGCGGCGGGGGCACCGCGGACTTTTCTGACGACGTCGCGGACAGCGGAGCCGACCTCGCGACCCAGGTGCGGAGCGACGACCGGCTGGTCCCCGTGCTCCTGCCGCTGGGCCAGGGCCTGCTCGCCGCGCTCAAGAGGGGCGACTAGGGGAACGGCCCGGAAACGGGTCAGCCAACGACGGACTTCAAGGCGTCACCAAGCTTAGCTGCCTCATCTGCCGTCAGCTCAACAACGAGCCGGCCGCCGCCTTCAAGCGGGACGCGCATGACGATGCCGCGCCCCTCCTTAGTGACCTCAAGCGGACCGTCACCCGTCCGCGGCTTCATCGCCGCCATTCTCCCATCCCCTTCCTCCGCGCTCCACGCACCGCGCCTGGATTGGCACTGCACCCTCCCAGGCTCCGGGTACGCCACAATCCGAGGCGCCTGCGGCGGAACCGGCCAGCCACAACCGTTTCTTACCGTCGCCCTATTATCCCGTGTTCGGAAGCAGAATGGTAATGATCGGCCATCTCGCCGCCGTCAATGCGGGCGCACCGGCGTTTTCGCCGGCCGCGCCGGCGCGTCGCCGTGATCGGCCCTGCCGGCGGGCCGGCACTGGCCGGGACTGCGGACGACCCAGAGGTCGTGGCGTGGGGGTCGTACGCGGGCCACGGCGCCAGCACGCGGCGATGCCTGTGTGCACTGTGATGCGTGAGCGCGCCGTGGTGCGCCCGACCTTGAGATTAGCGGCAGATAAATGCCTGATCCTTCGTATCTGTGAGCGAATAGCTTACGGACGGGATTAGCGGGACAAACGGGACATGCTGAAGCACAGGCTGGAGGTGATGCTGGAAGGCCATTGAGCGCGTCCGGACCTGGTGAGCGGGTCCGGACCCGGCAAGCGCTGAGCTGGCCCGGCGCGATGGCCCGGGGCACGGGAAAAGGCCTGCTGGTTATGCGGGGGTTTCGGGCACCTCCAACAGTGCTCAACGTGATCCTTTGAGCACTCTTGGAGGTGGCGGGAATCGAACCCGCGTCCTTCAGTGCCTCACCAGGGCTTCTCCGGGCGCAGCTTGCTGTGCTTTTCTCAGCCCCGGCGATCACGCAAGCAAGTCGCCGACGGGCTCAGCCGCTGTCAGGTGTCCCGCCTGGCCCCGACGGCCGGGTCAGGCGGTGATCCTCCTAGCTGATGCCAGGCACCGGGTCGGAGGCGTCCCCGGGCTGACAGACCTCTAGCTCGCCTTAGGCGGCGAGAGCGAGGTCAGTGCGCGTTGTGTTGGCACTTATTGGTTTACGGTCACGGGATTTACGAGGTCACAACCGCAACCCTCGGCCCGCTTCCCCTGGTTCAACCACCGAAGTCGAAACCGATCACCCCCTATTGAGTTGTCCGGCCGGCACGGCCAGGCCATGCTGCCTTGCTCGACCATACATGTACAACCCGTGCGCGCCAACCCTCATTCCCGCGGCGGCAGCATGTGGCGACGGCAGCGCGTGGCGGTGGGAGCCTTGTGGTCAGCTGCGGATTGCCGACAGGAAGGCGCCCGCCAGCGCGGCCGCGGAAAGCTGGGACGTCTTGCCGGACTCGATCACGGTGAAGGCGATGTCGCCCCGGAAGCCGACGAACCAGCTCAGCCAGTCTGATCCGGTGTGCACCAGGCCGACCTGCCCGTATACCGGCGCGCCCGGCACGCTGGCCGCCCGGGCGGCGCCCGAGCGGACCGCGGTGCGCATCAGGCTGCGCACCGCGGACATGGCACTCGGGTCCAGCGGCATCCACGCGGGATCGGCCGCGCCCTGGGTGACCTGCGGCGTATGCCAGCTGCCCGCGTCCACTGCCGCGGCGACCATGGCCATGGACAGCGGGCTCATCCGCACGTTCCCCTGGCCGATGGTCTCGGCCGCGAGGTCCGCCACGTCCACCGCCGCGGGCACCGATCCCGAAAACGCAGGCACCGGCAGCGACGACCAGTCGGCACCGATCCCGAAATCCTTGACCACCTGGGCAAACTCGCCGGGCGTAAGCCGTTCGGAGAGTCCCGCGAAGGCGGTGCCGCAGCCGCGGGCGAAGGCGTCGCTGAACGGTTTCGGCGCACCGGTTCCGTCGCTGGTGAAGGTCTGCCCGCCCACGGTGAAGGAGTTCTCGCATGAGATTGGCGTGAACACCTTCAGCCCGGTCCCGAGCAGCGCGGCGGCCGAGACGATCGTGAACGCCGTCCCTGGTATCAGCTTGGCGTCAAGCGGGCCCGCCGCGGTCAGCGAGCCGGACGGCCGGCGCTGTGCCACGGCCAGGACCTGTCCGGTCGACGCCTGGACCGCGACGATCTCGCC
>JASHYW010000005.1 GCA_030042885.1 Streptosporangiaceae bacterium
GCTGCATGATTCTTCCCGGTCCCGCGGTTATGCCGACAGCCTTCCAGTACCTTTACCGCCATGATCCGTGCGGTGCTCTAGCCACGCACGGCGGCGATGCTGGATGCTATGTGCGGGGAGGTGGGCAGTGAGTGATGGAAAGATCTCACCGCACCACGCCGATGAGCTTGCCGCGTGCTTCGCGGCCCACGCCCGTGAGCTGTTCGGGTACGCCTGCGTACTAGCCCGCGGAGACCGGGCGCTGGCTGACGATCTCGTCCAGGCGGCCTTTGAAGCAGCGGGCCTGGCCTGGCATGCGCTGCGGCGCCTGGCCGAAGAGCAGCGCCGTAGCTGGCTGCGCAGGACGCTGGCCAACATCGCCGCGAGCGGCTTCCGCCGGGAGGCGGCGTTCCGCGACCGGCTGCCACGGATCGAGGTCCGGTACCGTAAGACCCCGGCTGACCCGGCGGACGAGGCCTTTTCATCGATCGTGCTCGAGCGATGCTGGCGGATCATCCAGGGTATGCCTGAGCGGCAGCACGCGGTGGCCGTGCTGCGCTGGCAACTGGACATGAAGGAAGCCGAGATCGCCGCGGTCCTCGGCGTGGCCGACAAGACGGTGAGCACCCACCTGCACCGGGCTCGGCGCAGGCTGCTCGCGCAACTCGGGCCGGACAACCCGTTCACCAGCGATGACCCCGGCGGAGCACCGTCATGAGGGGCCGGGATACCAAGGACTCGCATGAGGACATGCGGCTGTCCCGCCTCTACCAGCAGCTCACCCAGTGGAAGGAGCCTCGTTTCGGCGCCGGGTATGACCTGGCGTCCGGGCTGGACCGGTTCAAGACCTGGCTGCGTGAGCACGGCGAGGACACGGTCCAGCATGATGGCACCGTGGCCGACGGCCAGCGTCAGGCCGCTTCGGGCGAGGCGGCCCCTGACCAGCAACCCGAGGACCGCAGCGAACTCCCGGTGTCGGTGGCCGGGACGGTGGCGACGGCCGGCACCGTCCCGCCCGATGCCTTCCTGACCGGCGCGACCGAACGCAAGGAGTGGAGCGCGGACCTCGCGGTCAGGGAACTGCACGCCCAGCACTACCGGGCTCTGGTGCGACTGGCGGCCGTTCTCGTGCGGGACACGCCCACCGCCGAAGAGGTGGTCCAGGACGCGTTCGTCGCGATGCACGACGGATGGCACCGGCTGAAGGACACCGAGAAGGCGCTCGCTTACCTGCGGCAAGCGGTGGTGAACAAGTCACGTTCCGTGCTGCGCCATCGGATGGTCGTCGAGAAGAACCTGCAGAATGCGCCGCCGGACATGCCGAGCGCCGAGCACGGGGCCTTTGTCCTGCTCGAGCGGTCGGCCGTCATCGCCGCTCTCCGCGACCTGCCGTCACGCCAGCGCGAGGCGATCGTCCTGCGCTATTACGCGGATCTGTCCGAGGCTGAGATAGCCGCCGTGATGAGGATCAGCCGTGGCGCGGTGAAAAGTCACACGGCCCGCGGCATGGCCGCCCTCCGCGCCGCCCTGGAGCAGGAGTTATGGCCAGCACCAGCTCAGGCACCGAGGGCGCCCCCGGACAGTGGCATGCTTTCGCAGAGTTCGTGCGTCGTGCTCTGCACGACGCGGTGAAACATATCGAGCCGCAGGCAGACGGCCTGGAACCGATTCGCGCGAGGATCCCCGCATGGTCCGGTTCGCGCGACCGCCAGGCCGCGCGGCGCCGTCGGCGGGCCAAGGGCAGGCCGGGGGTTCCGGGGTCGGGCCCGAGGCGGCACCGCTCGTAGCGCGTCCGGGAGCAGGCTTCGGCGCGGCGGCCGCGAGGACCATGCCGAGCACGGGCAGGAGGTCACAGCGTGACGGACTTCGAGGACGACGCCCGCGCCGATGAGGCGGACGTCAGGGAGCGGATCGAGCGTTACGTCGATGAGCTGCGGGCGGCCGGTGCCATCCGGTCGCCGCGGGTCGAGCGGGCGTTCCGCACGGTGCAGCGGCACCGGATGCTCGAGACGTTCTACTACCGGGACGCCGCGGGCCGGGTCACGGTCCACCACGACCCCGGGCACCCGCGCCGAGACCATCTCGAGCTGATCTACGCCGACACCGCGCTGGCGACCCGGCACATCGGCGGGCTTCCGGCCAGCTCGACCTCTCAGGCGTCCCTGGTGGCCCGGATGCTCGAGCTGCTCGACCTCCGCCAGGGCATGAAGGTCTTCGAGGTGGGGGCGGGCACCGGCTACAACGCGGCGCTGATGACCGAGATCGTCGGCGACCAGCGCCTGGTGGTCACCGTGGACGTGCTCGAGGATGTCGTGGACCAGACCGCACGGCTGCTGTCCGCCGCCGGGTACCCGGGGATCCGGGTGCTGCTACGTGACGGCTTCGCGGGCGTTCCCGCGGATGCCCCGTTCGACCGGATCGTGGCCACCGTGGGGTGCTCGGATCTGTCGCCGCACTGGGCCGGCCAGCTGTCCGACGGCGGCGTGATGCTGGTGCCGCTGGAGCACGCCAACGGCCATCCGCTGGTGCTGGTCGGCAAGGACGACGGCGCGCTGCGCGGCCGGGTGGTGCTGTGGACCGGGTTCATGCCCGTCCGCGGGCCGCTGCACATCGAGGGACTTTGGCCGGGCGGCATGGTCATGGCCGATCCGGCGGACGTGGTCCACGAACCGGACCCGGAACCGCGATTCGGCCCGCGGCGTCTGGACGAGCCGTACTTCCCGTGCGATGACGAGTCCGACTTCCTGTTCTTCCTCGGGCTGGCCGACCGCCGGGCGTGCTCGGCCCCGCAGGGAGTCGGGCTCAGCAACGACCTGGACGGCTGGGCCGTCGTGGCCCGCGACGGGATCCGCTGGTGGAAGGACGCGGCCCTGGCCGGCGAGCTCGACCGCCACTACCGGGACTGGGACGCGCGGGGCCGGCCAGCGATCGGTGACTACCAGGTGTCGTTCCTGCCGATCGACACCGAGTGCGATCCGCCGCCCGGCGGCTGGCAGATCAAGCGCCGGTTCTACCTCGAGCTGGTCACCCTCGGCGTCCGCCCGGAGGGCGAGCAGGGGACGGGGGCACGGACCGAGGACCGTTCGGCCTAAAGAAGAACCCGCCGGGACGGGCGGACGGCACCTTCCGCGGCCACCACATCGGGACCGGCTCGGGGCGAAATTACTATGGCGTTATGACCGCCCAGGACGAG
This sequence comes from Streptosporangiaceae bacterium, assembly GCA_030042885.1. Next base: position 3,173 of record JASHYW010000005.1, read on the forward strand.
ACGCTCAGGACCGCGATCCTCACCGTTGACGACGACCCGGGCGTATCCCGCGCGGTGGCCCGTGACCTGCGGCGCCGGTACGGGGACCGGCACCGGATCGTACGCGCCGAGTCGGCGGCGGCGGCCCTGGACGCGCTTCGGCAGATGAAGCTGCGCGGCGACCTGGTGGCGGTGATCCTGGCCGACTACCGGATGCCGGAGATGAACGGGATCGAGTTCCTCGAGCAGGCGATGGACATCTACCCGGGCGCGCGGCGGGTGCTGCTCACGGCGTACGCCGACACGGGGGCGGCCATCGACGCCATCAACGTCGTCGACCTCGACCACTACCTGCTCAAGCCGTGGGACCCGCCGGAAGAGAAGCTGTACCCGGTGGTAGACGCGCTGATGGATGCGTGGCTGGCCTCGGACCACCGGCCGGTGCCTGAGACCAAGGTCGTCGGTCACCGGTGGTCGGCACGGTCGTCAGAAGTCCGCGAGTTCCTGGCCCGCAACCAGGTGCCCTACCGGTGGTACGCGTCCGACGAGCCGGAGGGGCAGCGACTGCTCGACGCGGCCGGAGCTGACGGGCGCGCGCTGCCGGTCGTGATCACGCCGGACGGCGAGCCGCTCGTCGAGCCGACCGAGGCCGAACTGGCGTCACGGGTCGGGCTGGCGACCACGCCGGCCAAGGACTTCTACGATCTCATCGTGATCGGCGGCGGGCCGGCCGGGCTGGGCGCGGCGGTCTACGGTGCCTCGGAGGGGCTGCGCACCGTCCTGGTGGAACGGACCGCGACCGGCGGGCAGGCGGGTCAGAGCTCGCGGATCGAGAACTACCTGGGCTTCCCCGACGGGGTGTCGGGAGCGCAGCTGACCGACCGGGCCCGGCGGCAGGCCGCCAAGTTCGGCGCCGAGGTGCTCACCACGCGCGACGTGGTCCGCCTGGAGGTCCGCGGTTCGGCCCGCCGGGTCACGTTCGCGGACGGTGCGTCCATCGACGCGCACACCGTGATCCTGGCCACCGGCGTGTCGTACCGGCGGCTGGACGCACCCGGGCTGGACGACCTGACCGGGCGCGGGGTGTACTACGGCTCCGCGCTGACCGAGGCCGCCGCGTGCCTGGGGCAGGACGTGTACATCGTCGGCGGCGCGAACTCGGCCGGGCAGGCCGCGGTGTACCTGTCGCGGCACGCGAAGTCGGTGACGATCCTGGTCCGCGGGCCGTCGCTGGAAAAGTCGATGTCCTACTACCTGATCAGGCAGATCGCCGACATCGGCAACATCTCGGTCCGGACCTGCACCGAGGTCAGCGCGGCCGAAGGTGACGATCACCTGGAGAGGCTGGTGCTGCGGAGCACCGCGACCGGGGCCTCGGAAACAGTGGACGCCCAGTTGCTGTTCTTGTTCATCGGGGCGGCTCCGCTGACCGACTGGCTGGAGGGCATGGTGGTGCGGGATCCGCTGGGATTCGTGGTGGCGGGCCCGGACCTGTCCGTGGCCGGGGAGCGGCCGCGGGGCTGGGAGCTGGACCGGATGCCGTACCACCTGGAGACCAGCGTGCCCGGGGTGTTCGTGGCCGGGGACGCGCGCGCCGAGTCGGCCAAGCGGGTCGCGTCGGCGGTCGGGGAAGGTGCGCTGGCTGTCATGCTGGTGCATCGTTACCTGGAGAAGAGATGAGCGAGGCTGGCGGAGGGCTGGCGTGCGGCGTCGATGAGCTGCGCACCCTGTTCCTGTTCGAGAAGCTGACCGACGACCAGCTGCACTGGCTGTGTGACCGAGGGCACGTGGAGCTGATCGAGCCAGGGCCCGTCTACGCGGAGGGCGCGCCCGCGGCGTGCTTCTACGTGCTGCTCGAGGGCACCGTGGTGATGTCGCGCCGGGTGGGGCCCGACGACGTCGAGGTCGGCAGGACGTCACAGCGCGGAGCGTACGCGGGCGCGTGGTATGCGTACATGGGCGACCGCGTCCCGCAGGTGTACAACAGCTCGATGCGGACCACGGAGCAGTCGCGGTTCTTCGTACTGGACGCCGGCACGTTCGCCGAGCTGATGAACGAGTGGTTCCCGATGGCGGTGCACCTGCTCGAGGGAGCGTTCTTCGGCAACAAGAACTGGGCGCAGGCGACCGGGCAGCGGGAACGGCTCCTGGCGCTGGGCTCACTGTCGGCTGGCCTGACCCACGAACTGAACAACCCGGCCGCGGCCGCGGTCCGGGCCACGGCGGCGCTGCGCGAGCGGATCGCCGGGATGCGGCACAAGCTGGGCATGATCGCGGCCGGATCCTGGGACCGGACCACGCTGGAGACGCTGATCCTGCTGCAGGAAGAGGCGGCCGACCGGGTGCCGAAGGCGCTGGCGCTGACGCCGCTGGAGGCATCGGACCGGGAGGATGCCATCACCGACTGGCTGGACTCCCGCGGCGTGGCCAACGGCTGGGACATGGCGCCCACGTTCGTCCAGGCCGGGCTGGATGTCGCGTGGCTGGAGCACATTGAGGCCACAGTGGACCCGGGGACGCTGGAGGGCGCGCTGCGGTGGCTGAACTACACGGTCGACACCGAACTGCTGATGAACGAGATCGAGGACTCCACCACCCGGATCTCCACCCTGGTCGGCGCGGCCAAGCAGTACTCGCAGCTGGACCGGGCCCCGTATCAGGTCGTCGACGTGCACGAGCTGCTGGACAGCACGCTGCTGATGCTGGCCGGGAAGATCCCTGAGGGGATTCGCGTGGTCAAGGACTACGACCGGTCCCTGCCGCAGGTTCCCGCCTACGCCGGCGAGCTGAACCAGGTGTGGACGAACCTGATCGACAACGCGGTGTCGGCGATGGGCGGCACGGGGGTCTTGACCGTCCGGACCGGGCTGGACCGGGACCACGTGTTCGTGGAGTTCGCCGATACCGGGCCGGGAGTACCGCCGGAGCTTCGGGAGCGGATCTTCGAGCCGTTCTTCACCACCAAGCCGGTGGGCGAGGGGACCGGCCTCGGTCTCGACATCTCCTGGCGCATCGTGGTCAACAAGCACCACGGGGATATTGCGGTGGAGTCGGTTCCCGGCGACACTCGGTTCCGGGTGCGGCTCCCGATTACCCGGCAGGAGGAGAGCTGAGTGAGCGAGATTCCGGGCATCGACCCCTCGGTGCCGCCGAGCGGTACCGGCTGCGTCGAATGCGAGGCCGCGGGCGGCTGGTGGCTGCACCTGCGCCGCTGCGCTCAGTGCGGGCACATCGGCTGCTGCGACTCCTCGCCGTCGCAGCACGCGTCGGCCCACGCCAAGATCACCGGGCATCCGATCATCCAGAGCTTCGAGCCCGGCGAGATGTGGTTCTGGAACTATGAGACCGAGGATTCCTTCGACGGACCGGAACTCGCCCCGCCCGAGCACCATCCGCTGGAGCAGGGCGTCCCCGGGCCGGTCGGCCGCGTGCCGCGCGACTGGCGCTTCCACGTGCATTAGTTGAGGCTTCTGTGGCGCAGGGCCGCGGCTGGCCGCGATAGCGTTTCATCGCCCCATGGGCCGACGGAGGTGAGCGGTGCAACCGGACGGAACAGCGCAGGTCGCGGTGTTCGTGGATTTCGAGAACCTCGTCCTCGGCGCGGTCAAGGAACTGCCCGGCCAGGCGAACCCGGCGCCCTACGAGGCGATCACCCGGCTGTGCCGCGGTTACGGCACCGCCTCGGTGCGCCGCGCGTACGCCGACTGGGCTGACCCGCGCTTCGGCAGCCATCAGGACGATCTCGCGATGAACGGCGTGGACCTGATCCAGGTCGCGCGGGTTGGCATCCAGAACAAGAACGCGGCCGACATCAGGATGGCGGTCGATGCCATGGAGACCCTGATCGTCCACCCGGAAGTCAGCGTGTTCATCCTGGTCAGCGGGGATGGCGATTACTCGCCGCTGGTGCAGCGGCTGCGTGAGTTCGGCAAGTGGGTGGTCGGCGTCGGGACCGAGGCCAACGCCAGCCGCAAGCTGGTGTCGGTCTGCTCGGAGTACAAGTACTGGGGCACCCTGGTGGCGGAGGTCGAGCCGGCCGCGCGGCCGGCCGCGGCGTTCGACATCACCGAGGCGGAGCAACTGCTGATCCGGGCGTTCGAGGAATCCAGCTCCGAGACGCTCACCGCGGGCGGGCTGAAGAGCAAGATGCTGGCGCTGGACCCCGCGTTCGACGAGCACAACTACGGGGCCCGGAGCTTCCGGGCCTTCCTGGGCCTGATGCCGAAACGGGTCCAGGTCGTCGAGTCGGGTGGTCCCGATATCACGGTCAAGCTGATCGAGCAGCCAGCGAAGCCCGCCAGGGCCAGAACCCGCAAGTCCCAGGGCACGGGAAAGTAGTAACAGCAGTCTCGTTGGCATCACAGCGTGGGACGTCGCGTCCTGGTTACATGGTCGGTGGCCGCCCGCGGAACTCGACCTGATGGCCCGGCTCGCGGGGCTGCGGCTGCGGGAGCGGGTGGGGCGGCCGGGCGGGGGAGCTGTTCACTGGCGACAGTCGCCAGCATGTCTCGGTGTGGGGATCAGGCGGCGGCGCGAGCTTGCCGGAGGCTGAAGCCCCAGTCCAGCATCCGCGCAGCGTCCTGCGCGCCAGCGGCCGGACCGGTCCCGGGGCTGTCCAGCACGACTCCGATCAGCGCACGACCGTTCCTGACCGCCTCGAAGAGCAGGCAATGCCCGGCGTCGTCGGTGTACCCAGTCTTGATCCCGACGGCGCCCGGATAGGAGCCGATCAGCTCGTTGGTGTTATCCCACCAGTACTGGTGGTGTCCCGGCCCCTTCGGCAGGTGGTAGAACTGCTGGTCCACGATCGACCGGAACACCGGGAACCGCATCGCGGCGAGGCCGAGCGTGAGCAGGTCAGAGGGTGTGGAGTAGGTGGAGGTCTCGGTCGGATACGGCAACCCGTCGGGCGAAGTGAAGTGGGTATGCGTCATGCCCATCCGCGCCGCGGTGGCGTTCATGCGCGCGATAAAGGCATTCAGGCCCGGACCGTAAGTATTCGCGAGCGTATATGCCGCGTCGGCACCCGGAGGCAGCAACAGGGCCGCGAGGAGTTCCTGCACCGTCAGTTCATCGCCTGGGTGCAAAGCCGCGGTCTCCCCGCCGTACTTCCAGGCGTAGTTGAACGCCGCCTGTGGCACCCGGATCTCCTGGTCCAGGTTGCCGCTTTCGAGTACTACCAGGGCGGTCATCACCTTGGTGACGCTGGCCATTGGCCGCTCGATGTCCAGGCCGCGGCCCCATAGCACCTGGCCGG
>JASHYW010000192.1 GCA_030042885.1 Streptosporangiaceae bacterium
CGGCCAGCACGTGCTCACCGACGGGCGCGACGAGGAGCACATCGCGCGCGGCGTCTACGACGCCTACACCACGCTGAACCTGCGGTACTCCCAGCTCGCGCCGCTGACCATGTTCGCCGAGCAGAACACCGGCAGCAACCTGCCCGCGCAGATCGAGATCTACGCCGCCGCCGGGGAGGAGTACAAGTTCCTGTTCATGGCCAAGGGCGGCGGATCGGCCAACAAGTCGTTCCTGTACCAGGAGACCAAGGCCGTGCTCAACCCGGCCCGGATGATCGCGTTCCTCGAGGAGAAGATCCGCTCGCTGGGCACTGCCGCCTGCCCGCCGTATCACCTGGCCATCGTGGTCGGCGGGACCAGCGCGGAGTACGCGCTGAAGACGGCCAAGTACGCGTCGGCCAAGTACCTGGACACGCTGCCGGTGACCGGCTCGGCGGCCGGGCACGGGTTCCGGGACCGCGAGCTCGAGGAGCAGGTGCTCGGCATCACCCGGCGGCTCGGCATCGGCGCGCAGTTCGGCGGCAAGTACTTCTGCCACGACGTGCGGGTGATCCGGCTGCCCCGGCACGGGGCGTCCTGCCCGGTGGCGATCGCCGTGTCGTGCTCGGCGGACCGGCAGGCGCTGGCCAAGATCACCGCCGACGGGGTGTTCCTTGAGCAGCTGGAGACCGACCCGGCGCAGTACCTGCCCGACGAGGTGGCCGAGGACGACGCCGAGGTGGTGGCCGTCGACCTGAACCGGCCGATGGCCGAGATCCGCGCCGAGCTGACCAGGTACCCGGTCCGCACCCGGCTGTCGCTGACGGGGCCGCTGGTGGTGGCGCGCGACATCGCGCACGCCAAGATCGCCGAGCGGCTGGACGCGGGCGAGCCCATGCCTTCGTACCTGCGCAACCATCCCGTCTACTACGCCGGGCCGGCCAAGACTCCGGAGGGCTACGCGTCTGGGTCGTTCGGGCCGACCACCGCGGGGCGGATGGACTCCTACGTGGAGCGGTTCCAGGCGGCCGGCGGATCGCTGGTCATGCTGGCCAAGGGCAACCGGTCGGCGGCGGTGACCGAGGCGTGCAAGCGGTACGGAGGCTTCTACCTCGGGTCGATCGGCGGCGCCGCCGCCCGGCTGGCCCAGGACTGCATCACCCGCGTGGACGTGCTCGAGTACCCCGAGCTCGGCATGGAGGCGGTGTGGAAGATCGAGGTCCGCGACTTCCCCGCCTTCATCGTGGTCGACGACAAGGGCAATGACTTCTTCGCCGACCCGTCCGGGCCGCTGCTGCAGATCGGCGCACACCCGTGAGCACTGACGCGCCCGCGCCGATAGGCCGCGGCGCCGCCCGGACCGACGGGCGTGAAGCCTTCCACACAATCTGGTGACACTTAATCAATGCTCAGCCGCGGCCTAGAGACCTTTCGGCAAACACCGTGTATGGTCCGCGTATGCACCCTTTGGGGGACACCGGGCGGGTGATCGCCGGGCGGTACCGCCTGGAAGCCCCCATTGGCCGCGGCGCCATGGGGGTAGTCTGGCGTGCCCGCGATCAGCTCCTTGACCGCGACGTCGCGGTCAAGGAAGTCCAGATCGCGGAGACCCTCACCGACCAGGAGAAGGCCAGCGCCTACCAGCGGACGCTGCGTGAGGCCAAGACCGCTGCCCGGCTCAGCCACCCGGGCGTGGTGACCGTCTACGACGTGGCCGAGGATGGCGCCCGGCCCTGGATCGTCATGCAGCTGGTCAGCGCGCAGTCCCTGGATCAGGTCCTCGCGGCCTCGGGCCCGCTGTCACCGAGGCGGACCGCCGAGATGGGCCGGCAGCTGTTGTCCGCGCTGAGCGTGGCGCACGCCGCGGGGGTGATGCACCGGGATGTCAAGCCGAGCAACGTGCTGCTCGGCCGGGACGACCGGGCGGTGCTGACGGACTTCGGCATCGCCACCTTCCAGGGTGATCCCAGGCTCACCCAGACCGGGATGGTGATGGGCTCGCCGGGGTTCACCGCGCCCGAGCGCATCCGCGGCGAGGACGCCACGCCAGCCTCCGACCTGTGGTCGCTCGGCGCGACCCTGTTCGCAGCGGTCGAAGGGCACGGACCCTTCGAGAGGCGCGGCGGGGCCATCACGACCATGACCGCCATCATCAACGAGGACGCGCCCCAGGCGCCGACCGCCGGCGCGCTCGCGCCGGTGATCGCAGCGCTGCTGCGCCGGGAGCCGTCGGACCGGCCGGACGCGGCCACGGCCGCGCGGATGATCACCGACGTGCTGCCCCAGCTGCCGACCAGGACCGGATCGGCACCGGCCGGCTACCAGGCCACCGCGCTGGCCGAGGCGTCGCCGCGCCCCCCGGGCGCGAGCACCCTGGACCGGCCCGGGTCCTCCGGGGCGGACCGGACGCTCGCGGAGGACTCGCTGGCCACGCCGCTGGCGGCCGCGGCCACGCCGGCCAGCGGGCAGCCCTCACAGCCGGGGCCGACCTCGCCCCAGCCGGTCCTGGGCGACGCGGCCGCTTACGACCAGCCGACCCAGTACGACCCCCGGTACGAGCAGCCGACCCAGTACGATCCGCGGCACGAGCAGCCGACCCTGTACGACCCGCGGCAGGGGAGCTGGGGCCAGGGCGGATCCGCACCGGAGGTCGCGGGCGCGCCTGATTTCTCCTCCTGGTATGACCCTTCACCCAGGTCCGGTCCTTCCCAGCCCCGGTCAGCGACCCAGCAGCCGGGCTCGGCGGCCCAGCCAGGTTCCGGCTCGGGGCCCGCGTCCCGGTCCGGCTCCGGGTCCCGGGCCGGTGCTGCGGCACCGCCCGGCGCCTGGCCTGAGTA
>JASHYW010000193.1 GCA_030042885.1 Streptosporangiaceae bacterium
ATCGGGCCGCCTGGCCGCATCGGGCCGCAAGCCAGCCTCACCCGGGTCACCGGGGAGATAGGGCCCGCCGCGGTCCGGTCCGTGGTAACCGTTCGCCGCGAACTGGGCCTCGTAGCCGGCCGGCTCACGGTCCCGTTCCTCTCGTCCGTCCCGCCGCTCCCGGCCGTCCGGCCCGGCCTGGCTGTCCCGCCGGGCCCGGCCCGCCGGGCGGTCCTGGCCAGCGTGGCCGGGCGGCTTCTCGGGCATGACGGCGCCGAACCAGACCAGCGTGGCCGCCGCCATGCCGATCAGCGGGTACAGCGACCCGGCGGGCAGCGAGAAGCGCTGCGCGAGGAGGATGAGCACGGCCAGGCCGACCAGGGCGGCGCCGCCCAGCGCGCCGCGCCGCTGCCGGTCGTTCGTGGCCCACGCCCCGGCCAGGCCCACGCTCGTCACGGCGATGATGACCGCGACGGCCTGGGCCGCATCCAGCGCGTAGTGCGACGGCGGCTGGTAGTGCTGGCCAGCCAGCGGCCAGGACTTGCCGAACGACTGGGCGGTGAGCGGGTCGGTGGCCAGGATCACGCACCCGATGACCGTCAGCGCGCCGCATACCAGCCTGGCGCCGAACCGGGCGGCCTCGTTCGGCCAGAGCAGTTCGGCCAGCCCCCAGGCCGCCCACAACGGGGCCAGCAGCAGCGCGCACAACTGGACGGCACGGAACGTGGCCGGGCTGAAGCCGCTGGCGAAGCCCGTGCTCTCGGCGGCCAGCGCCGCCGTCAGGGCGAGGGTCGCGGCCGTCCAGGCGATGAGCGCCACCCCCGGCTGACGGGCACACCGTCCGGCGAGCATGCCGGCGGCCACGGCCGCGACCAGCACGCCCGCGAACCCGAGCAGGACCGGAAGAGACATCAGTCCCTATGGTGCCCGCTGCCTGAGCACGCCATGATCATGACCGCGGAGCCGGCTACTTCTTGTTCCTGCGCTGGATGCGCGTCTTCTTCAGCAGCTTGCGGTGCTTCTTCTTGGCCATGCGCTTGCGGCGCTTCTTGATGACAGAACCCACGGGACCAACCCTTCTAGGCAGTGCGGATGACGGGCACGCCAACGCCCTTGCCCGGTCAGGGCGGCTGGACACACACCCGACGTAAGAGGTTACCGCCGATGCGGCGCGGGCGTGCGGCGGACGGCGGCCATCCGGCTTTCCAGCGGAACCAAGGCGGCAGGCAGGCACGCACCCGCGGGCAACCGGGCCCTTGCGGCGATCACGTCACGCCGCCCGCCCGATTGGACCCGGACCCTGCGTACAGCGGTCCGGCTCTCCCCCCGTAACCGGGTGCCGTGACCCGGTGTCATCATGGGCCTACCCGGTGCCGACGAAGGCAGCTCTCAGGTACTGATTGACTGCCTGCTCGGGTACCCGGAAGGAACGTCCGACGCGGATCGCTTCCAGCTCGCCGGAGTGCACCAGGCGATACACGGTCATCTTAGACACGCGCATGATCAAGGCCACTTCGGCAACGGTCAGAAATCTTACGTCGCTAAGGGGGGTTTCGCCTGCCATCGGAGTCGCCTCTTCCGCACGAAGCCGAGCACTTGACGGGATTCTGCGCACCAGTCACGTACGTCTCCAGGGTAAGTCCCGTACGGAAAAGAGCAAACCCCGTCCGTAGCCTCATTGTTGTTACTGTTCGCCACAATCACCCAGACACCGACAAAAACGCACGTCCCAGCCCGGGCCCGAACGCCTCGGCCCGGGCACGGGCCGGGATCCGGCCGCCGTCACATCGGCGGGTGCAGGCCGTGCCAGGCAAAGGTCGCGCGGCAGGTGTTCACGATCGAGGCGTCCACCCGGTCACCGGGATCGATCCCCGAGGCGACCGGAACGTAGTCCGCGGGCTGGCCGTCCGTCATCAGCGTGGGCGCTTCCTCGCCGGCCCGGTCGGTGGCCAGGGCCCGCCAGCTGGCCGGCACGGCCAGGCCGGGATCGAGCGGGCAGCCCGCCGCCACCGCCAGCAGATGAGTCCACGATCTGGGCACCACCTGGACCAGCTCGTATCCGCCGCCGCCGGTGAGCAGCCACTTGCCGTCCGCGGTCTCGTGGGCCAGGTCATGAATCATGAGCGCGGCGCGGCGCTGGGCGTCGATGCTGAGCTCAAGGTGGGCCAGCGGGTCCAGCCGGTGGCTGTCGCAGCCGTGCTGGCTGACCAGCACCTCCGGCCGGAAGGAACGCAGCAGCGGCGGGACCACGGCGTCGAACGCGCGCAGCCATCCGGCGTCGCCGGTGCCCGCGGGCAGGGGCATGTTGACCGCGTACCCTCGGCCGTCCCCGCTGCCGATCTCTGACGCCAGCCCGGTCCCGGGGAACAAGGTCGCCGGATGCTCGTGCAGGCTGATGGTCAGGACCCGGGGGTCGTGGTAGAACGCCGCCTGCACGCCGTCGCCGTGGTGCACGTCGACATCCACGTAGGCCACTCGCTGCGCGCCCTCGGCCAGCAGCCAGCTGATCGCGATGGCCGGGTCGTTGTAGACGCAGAAGCCGCTGGCATAGCCGCGCATCGCGTGGTGCAGCCCGCCGGCGATGTTCGCCGCGTGCAGGGCCTCGCCGCGCCAGACCGCGCGGGCGGCCGCGAGCGTCGCGCCCGCGACCAGTGCGGAGGCTTCGTGCATGCCGTCGAACACCGGATTGTCCGGGGTCCCCAGCCCGAACCTGCCGTTGCCCAGCCCGTCGCAGCCCGCCTGGCGGACCGCCTCGATGTAGGCTGCGTCGTGGATCAGCTCGAGCTCTTCCATCTCGGCCGGGGCGGGGACCTGCACCGAGACCGAGGGCCGGGCGAGCACGCCAAGCTCGCGCGCCAGCGCCATGGTCAGCTCGACCCGGACCGGCGCCAGCGGATG
>JASHYW010000194.1 GCA_030042885.1 Streptosporangiaceae bacterium
TTGGGCGCTGGCGATGAAGTTCCGCCACGACTACGCGGCCGCGAACGTGCCGATGCTGCCGGTGGTGGCCCCGCCCGCGGGGGTCGCGCGGAAGATCGTGTGGTACTCCTGGGCCAGGGTGGCGGCCACGCTGGCCCTGACCGGGTACGCCGGCTGGATCTACGGCATCCTGGCCGCCGGCCTGGGCGCCTGGTTCCTGGCCGAGGCGCACCGGCTGGACCGCAGGGTCCGGTCGGCCCCGTCCCCGGACGACCAGCCCCCGGGCAGCCAGGCCGCGGACGGACCCCCAAGCCCTCCGCCCGCCCCGATGCGCCTGTTCCACCTGTCCATCGCCTACCTGACCCTCCTGTTCGCCGCCGTCGCGGTCACCGCCCTGCTCCCGTGGGGCCGCTGGTAGTCTCGCCCCGGCGGCCGGCCTGCACCATGACTGCCGATGGGCACGGGTGTGGCCTAGTCTGCCGGATGTGGCCAGGCATATCCCTCATGGCCTGAGAGGGAGGTCATGACGGCCAGCGACGTGATCTGGCCGGGCCTTCCCGTCGGCATGTTCCCGCGGTGCGGGTGAGCGGGTGGCGTCACGATTCCTTCATGTTGAGGCGGTAGACCGTCTGCGAGGGCTTGCCGCAGAACATGAGGAGGTAGGCGAGTGCCACGACCGGCATCGCACCGCGCTAGCCAGCACAGCGCCTCGCCGTACGGGGACAATCCCTCGCCGTACGAGCACGGTCCGTACCAACTCGATCCGTATGGCCCGGACGGTGCACCCTACGGACCGGACCCATCGCAGTACAGGCCCGGCCCTTCCTCGTACGGGCTGGGCCACGCCAGCCACGGGCCTGATCTCTACGCGCCCGGTCCCGGGCGGTACGGCCAGGCCTTGCCCTATGACCCCCAGCCGTACGACTCCGGCGAGACCCTGCCGCCGGACGACGGCGACGGCGGGTACGGCGACCCGCCGCCGGGACGCCGCAGGCGCGGTAGCGGCGCCAGGCGCGGTAGCGGCGCCAGGCGCGATAGGGGCGCTAAGGGACCCGGCCGGGTGCGCAGGCTGCTGCGGCGCCGCACGGTGCGGGTCATCCTGGCCCTCATCGCCGTGTTCTGCTGCTGGCTCACCTTCTCCGTTGGCCAGGCGCTCGCCGCTCCGGGCGGCGGGTCGCTGTCCTCCAAGCTGGCCGAATGGGCCAGGGATCACGACCTGGGCCCGGTGGTGACGTTCGGCGAGTGGCTGACGTACCAGCCGCCCAAGGTGGGCGGCAAGCCGAGCTCGACGATCGCGGTGCCGAAGGGCGCCGCGGTGAAGTACAAGAAGGTCCATGGCTTCCAGCCGATCATCCCGCCGCGGCTGAGCTCGCCGGCTGGCGCGCCGCTGCCCGGCGAGGGCGTGTGGCGCGTGCTCGAGACGGTCAAGGGCGAGCCGGCCATCTTCGGCACCTTCCTGCGCCCGTCCCCGGTCTACACCTCCTACGTGGCCGGGATCGTCTCGATGGACCAGCGGCTGGTCACCTTCCAGCTGCATCCCGGCGCGGAGGACCCGGGCCCGGGTAACTGGAACGCCCAGCCGTGGATCCCGCCCGGCACGCGCACCGGCCTGCTCGCCACCTTCAACGGCGGGTTCAAGATAGACACCGCAGGCGGCGGCTTCTACCTCAACGGCCACACCGCCGGGACGCTCACCGACGGGGCCGCCTCGGTGGTCTACTACCGCAACGGCACCATCAAGATCGGCCAGTGGGGCCGGGACGTGCAGATGACCCCGAACGTGGTTGGCGTCCGGCAGAACCTCAGGCTCATCGTCGATCACGGCCACGTGCCGGCGAGCGTGAACCAGAACGTGCTGAGCAGCTGGGGCGCCACCCTGGGCGGCGGCTACTACGTGTGGCGCTCCGGGCTGGGCATCACCAAGGGCGGCCGGATCATCTTCGTCTACGGCCCGGCGCTCAACGTGCAGGAACTCGCCGGCCTGCTGCAGCGGGCGGGCGCGGTGGAGGCCCTGCAGCTGGACATCAACCCGTACTGGATGTCCTTCGAGTACTACAAGGCGGACGGCCACCCGTCGGACCCGACCCCGGTGAACCTGCTGATCAGCCAGCAGCAGAGCGCGTACCGGTACTACTCGGTCTACAGCCGCGACTTCACCGCGGTCTACGCCCGGTGACCGCCGAGGCCAGCGCCACCGAGGAGTCCGCCGGCGCCATTGCCGCCACGGCGGTCGCCGGATCACGCGCCAGGAGGATGCGCGTGGCCAGGCACGCCCGCCGCCCGGCCTGGCCTATCTCGGTGCTGCGCACGGCCAGGCCCCGGCAGTGGCCGAAGAACCTGCTGGTCTTCGCCGCCCCGCTGGCGGGTGCGACGCTCGGCCGGCGCTACGGGCTGGGCTACGCCCTGCTGGCCGCGGCCGCCTTCGGCTGCGCCTCGGTCGCGGTGTACTTCATCAACGACGTCGCCGACGCAGAGCGCGACCGCCGCCATCCCCGCAAGCGCTACCGCCCGGTGGCCGCCGGCGACCTGCCCGCGTCTCATGCCCTGATGATCGGCGCGGCGTGCGCCGCACTCGGCCTGGCGGCCGGCGTGGCCGCTTCGGTCCCGCTGCTCACCGCCGCGGTCGGCGGCTACCTGGCCATGTCGTTCGTGTACTCCTGGGTCCTCAAGCACATCGCGGTGGTGGAGCTGGTCTTCGTGGCGTCTGGTTTCCTGCTGCGCGTGCTCGGCGGCGCGGCCGCTACCCACGTGCCGCCGTCCGGCTGGTTCCTGCTGGTGTGCAGCCTGGGCGCGCTGAGCGTGGCGACCGCCAAGCGCTACACGGAGCTGGCGGGCCTCGGCGCCGTGGCGGTCCGGCACCGCCCGGCCCTGCGCTGGTACCGGCCCACGGCACTGCTGGTGACCCAGTGGGTGCTCAGCGCCATGATGATCACGGCCTACCTGGCCTGGGCCGCCGGGGAACGCACGGACGCGCAAGCCTGGCACCTGATCAGCGCCGTGCCGCTCGCGGCGGCCCTGATCCAGTTCGCCGTCCTGACCGCCCGGCATACCACCGCGCCGGTGGAAGACCTGCTGACCCGCAACGGTGTCATGCTGACCTGCGAGCTGAGCTGGCTGGCGCTGTTCGTGACGGGCCTGCAAGTGTGATTGCGCCGATGAGGGTTATTCAGAAAGCGGCTAGCGAGCATGGGCCTAGCGGCCCGTGCGAGCGGTCGCTGCAGGTGAGGCAGCGGGAACCGGCACGGGAATCTGAATAACCCGAACTTTCCGGATAAGCACTGTGACTGGTGGATCAATGAATATTTTCCCGAACGATCCTGGGTCCCCCGCCCGGGTCCTGCTGCTGGGCGGCACCAGCGAAATCGGCCTGGCCATCCTGGCCGCGCTCGGCCTGCCCGCGGGCGCCGAGGTCATCCTGGCCGGGCGCGACGAGCAGCGGCTCGCCGCCGCGGGCAAGGAACTGCCCGGCCAGGTGCGGACCGTCCGGTACGACGCCACCGAGACCGGCAGCCATCAGGCGTTCGTCGACGGGATATTCGCCGAGGGCCCTGTGGACCTGGTCGTATCCGCGGCCGGCATCCTCGTGCCCCAAGCCGATTGCCAGCGTGACGTGCGGCTGGCCGCCACGATGATCGAGACCAATTTCACCGGGCACGTCAGCACCCTGCTCGCGGTTGCCGCCCGGATGCGTGCCCGGGGCCGCGGCACCATCGTCGTGCTGTCGTCGGTCGCCGCGGTCCGCCCGCGCAAGGCCAACCCGGTGTACGGCGCGGCCAAGGCCGGGCTGGACGCCTTCGCCCGCGGGCTCACCGACCTGCTGCACGGCAGCGGGGTCCGGGTGCTGCTGGTCCGGCCCGGCTTTGTCGCCGGCCGGATGACCGCGGGCATGCCGCCCGCGCCGCTGGCCACCACCCCGCAGGCCGTGGGCGCGGCCACCGCCGCCGCGCTGCGCGGCGGCAAGACCACGGTCTGGGTCCCGTCGTCCCTGGCCGGGCTCGCCCTCGCGCTGCGCCTCATCCCGAGGCCGCTATGGCGCCGCATTTCCCGGTAACTCCCGGGGGGACGCCCCCCCGGGATCCCCCCGCGCACGGGGGGGCTGCCCGCCCCCCCGTACCCCCCTGGGCCCCCTACTCGGGGGGACAAGCCCGTAACACCGCCTCGCCCGCGCAGGTAGGGTCGGGAGCTGTGAGAGTGCTGGTTGCGGAGGACGACGAGAGTCTCGGCGAGATCCTGGCCCGCGGGCTCAAGGAACAGGGTTACGTGGTGGACCTGGTGCCCGACGGCGAGACGGCCGCCTCCTACCTGCGGTTCTACCAGTACGAGGTGGCCGTGGTCGACTGGCGCATGCCCCGGCTGTCCGGCCTGGACCTGGTGCAGCGGCTGCGCCGGTCCGGCACGCCCGTCCCGGTGCTGATGCTGACCGCCCGGGACACCCCGGCGGACCGGATCGCCGGCCTGGACGCGGGCGCCGACGACTACCTGGTCAAGCCCTTCGACTTCGGCGAGCTGCTGGCCCGGCTGCGGGCGCTGCAGCGCAGGCCGCCGGTCAGCCGGTCGCCCCGGATGGTCATCGGGGAGCTCGAGTTCGACCCGGCGGCCCGGGAGGTGACGGTCTGCGGGCGCAGCCCCGCGCTGACCGGCATCGAGCTCGGCATCCTCGAGATCCTCATGCGCCGCTCTCCCGGCGTGGCCGACCGCCGCTCGATCGCCCAGCATGTCTGGGACAACGAGGCCGACGCGTTCGGGTCGAACACCATCGACGTGCACCTGGCCCGGCTGCGGTCCAAGCTGGCCGGCGCCGGAGTGCGGATCGAGACCGTGCGCGGCGTCGGGTACCGGATCATCCCCGCATGAGGGGAGCTACCGCATGAAGGTCAGCCCCGCCGCCAGGGCCGCCGCCAAGGCGACGGCGGTCATCGCCGTCGTCTACGTCATCGCCGTGATCGTGCTCAACGTGGTGGTGTCCTCTCACCTGACCGAGCAGACCGATGACCGCCTGGCCAGCCGCCTGACCGCCGCCCTGCATGATCCGGCCGTGCTGAGCCAGCCCGTGGCCCGGGCCGGGCATGAGGCGTCGGACGACACCGACCTCGACGCGGACGGGGCGCCGGTCTTCCTCTGGTCGGCCGGCGCGGCCGGATCGGTCGTCGCGCATAGTCCAGGTGCCCCGTCGCTGCCCGCGAACCTGCTCGCGGTACACGCGCCGCGTGACGGGCTCGCGGTGACCGCCAGCCTCGGCTCGGTGGGACCGTTCCGGCTGAAGATGACGCGGGACGGCAGCGGCTGGCTGGTCGCCGGGCAGTCCCTGGCCGACGATGCTCACACCCAGCGCCTGCTGATGTACGGCGAGCTCATCGCCGGGCCGTTCCTGCTGCTGGCCATGTTCCTCGGCTCTTGGGTGGTGGGCTGGACGGCCCTGGCGCCGGTCGAGCAGTCGCGGCGCCGCCAGCTCGAGTTCACCGCCGACGCCTCGCACGAGCTGCGCACCCCGCTCAGCGTGATCAGGGCCGAAGCCGACGTGGCCCTGGGCAGCCCGCGCGAGGCGGCCGAGTACCGCGACGCACTGGCCCGCATCCAGGGCGAGAGCCGGCGGCTGCGCCAGCTGGTCGACGACATGCTGTGGCTGGCCAGGTTCGACTCCCGGCCGCCGCCGCCCTCGGATGAGCCGGTGGACCTGGTCACGCTGGCCCAGGCCTGCGCGGACCGGTTCCGCGCGGTCGGCCCCGCGATCACCGCGGAGGTGGGCACCGAGCCCGCACTGATCAGCGCGCCGCCGGAGTGGATCGACCGGCTGGCAGGCGTGCTGATGGACAACGCCTGCCGCTACGCGGGGGCCGACGGGCAGGTCAGAATCGCCGTCCGTGCGCACGGCAGCCGGGTCACCCTCACCGTCGAAGACAGCGGTCCCGGCATCCCCACATCCAAGCGGCCGCGGCTGTTCGACCGGTTCCACCGCGCGACCGAGGACGGCGCGGGCACGGGCCTGGGCCTGGCCATCGGCGATTCGATCGTGCGCTCCACCGGCGGCCGGTGGCAGATCGGCGACTCGCCGCTGGGCGGGGCGCTCATGGCCGTGTCCTGGCGGCACTCCCAGCCGCATCGTCCCGCCGCCCAGCGCCTGGCCGCCAGCAACGCCTCCGGACCGGGAGCCTGATCCCGCCGGGCGATCAGACCTGGCTGGCTGCCGGTCATCCGCCGGGCGGGATGAATGTCACGCTGGCGGGCGCAGGGCTCACTGAGACCGGGAGCCCGAGTCCCCGAAGGTGATCTGAACCTTCCGTATCGAGCAGGCGATCGGCGCGATCGCGGCCACAGTGCCCTACCTGCCGGCATACTGGTGGCTGTCCTTCGACGCGATCCTGCGCGCGCCTGTCGACACATTCACCCTGCTCAAGGGGCTGTTGTCGTTCGGCGTGTACACGGCTGCTTCATGAACTTCGCCTATGACTGGGCGTTCGCCAAGCCGGTCCGCAAGGTGTACTACAACCTGACCATCACCGGCCTGTCGGTGTTCGTGGCGGTCTTCATCGGCGCGGTCGAGCTCCTGGGCCTGCTCGCCCAGGACACCAGCCTCAACGGCTCGTTCTGGGCGTTCCTGGAGACCTTCAGCATCAACACCGCCGGGCTCTTCATCGTCGGGGTGTTCGTGGTGACCTGGGTCATCGCCCTGTGTGTCTGGCACTTCGGCCGCATCGAGCAGAAATGGGAGACCGAGCGCACGGCCGCTATGGCCGACACGCCGGAATAGCCGCCCACGCCGTTGTGCCAGGTCCGTTGTTACCAGGAGAAGTCATCTTCCCAGAACTCGGTGACGCCGCGGACGGGCTCGGTGCGGGTGGTCTCCTGGCCGCGCAGCTCGACCCGGCGGATCTTGCCGGAGATCGTCTTGGGCAGATCGGCGAACTCGATCCGGCGGATCCGCTTGTAGGGCGCGACCCGCTCCCGGCAGAACGCCATGATCGACTGGGCCAGCTCCGGCGACGGCTCGCTGGTCGCGGTGAGCAGGATGTACGCCTTCGGCACGGCCAGCCGCACCGGGTCCGGGGCCGGGACCACGGCGGCCTCGGCGACCGCCTCGTGCTCCATCAGGACGCTCTCCAGCTCGAACGGCGAGATGCGGTAGTCCGACGCCTTGAAGACGTCGTCGGTGCGGCCGACATAGGTGATGTAGCCGTCCTCGTCCACGGTGGCGACATCACCGGTGTGGTAGTAGCCATCTCGCATGGCCTCGGCGTTGAGCGCGGGGTCGTCCAGGTAGCCGGTCATCAGGCCGAGCGGGCGCCGGCTCAGGTCCAGGCAGATCTCGCCGTCGCGAGCCGGCTTTCCGCTCATCGGGTCCACCAGCGTCACCTGGTATCCGGGCAGCGGCCGGCCCATCGAGCCAAGGCGCACCCGCTGCCCGGGCGTGTTGCCCACCAGCGCGGTGGTCTCGGTCTGGCCGAAACCGTCGCGGACCGTGATCCCCCACGCCTTGCGGACCTGCTCGATCACCTCCGGATTGAGCGGCTCGCCGGCCGCCACGCACTCGCGCAGCGCGGACACGTCCGCCGAGGCCAGGTCGGACTGGATGAGCATCCGCCACACCGTGGGCGGGGCGCAGAACGTGCTCACCCGGCAGTCGCCGAGCGCGCTGAGCAGGGCCGGGGCCGAGAATCGCTGGTAGTTCAGGACCAGGATGGTGGCCCCCGCGTTCCACGGCGCGAATACGTTGCTCCAGGCGTGCTTGGCCCACCCGGGGGAGGACATATTCAGGTGCACATCACCCGGCTGGATGCCGACCCAGTACATGGTCGACAGGTGCCCCACGGGGTAGCTGACCTGCGTGTGACCGACCAGCTTCGGCTGGGCCGTGGTGCCGGAGGTGAAGTAGAGCAGCAGCGGGTCGCGGGCCCGGGTGACACCCTCGGGCGTGAAGGAGGCCGCCGCGGCCAGGGAGCCGGCGTACGCATGCCAGCCCGCTCCGGCCGGCTCGCCCGGCCCGACCGTGATCCGCGTCCAGTCCCCCGGCAGCCCCTCGAATTTCGCCGTCTGGGAGGCATCGGTGACCACGTGCCTGACGTTGCCCCGGGCCAGCCGGTCGGCGAGGTCGGCCGGCTGCAGCAGCGTCGACGCCGGGATGATCACCGCCCCGAGCTTCATGGCGGCCAGGATGACCTCCCACAGCGGCGCCACGTTGCCGAGCATGAGCAGCACCCGGTCGCCGCACCCGACCCCGAGCCCGCGGAGCCAGTTGCCGACCTGGCCCGACCTGGCGGCGAGCTCGGCGTAGGTCAGGCTGGTGTCGGAGTCCTCGGCGACGATCCGCAGCCCGGTCCGGTCCGGATGCTCCGCCGCGATCACGTCGAACCAGTCGAGCGCCCAGTTGAACTCGTCGAGCTCTGGCCAGGCGAACTCGCGTCGCGCGGAGTCGTAGTCGTCCCGGTAGCGCAGCAGCAGATCCCGCGCCGCCCGGAACGTGCAGGTGGAAGAGGCAGCCTCGGTCATCCTGTCATCCTGTCAGCTTCGGCGCCCGTTATCCACGGCGAGGCCGGGGTCCCTTGGACCTTCCGTGGGTCTGGCCCGTCCTGGCCGCCCGTTCACCATTTCTCCACCGGGCCGGCAGGCTCGTTCACCTCGCGGTCACCGCCCGGACCTCCATCATGTGGGCATGGCTGACTTCCTCGTTATCGCCGGAATCGCGGTCTTCGTGCTCGCCATGCTGGGACTGATCCGGGGATTGGGCCGGATATGACGGTCACCGAAGGCGTGCTCCTCGTGCTTTCCGTCGCCGTGTTCATCTACCTCGGCGTCGCGCTGTTCAAGGCGGAATGGTTCTGATGGGCTTCGCCTTGACCATCCTCGCCCTGGTCGTCGTCTTGGCCGTTGCCTGGCGCTTCCTTGGCGCGTACATGGCGGCCGTCTTTCAGGGGCGGGTCAGGTGGCTCCGCATCCCATCAGCGGCGGGCCGCGCAGCGGACGCAGGTCAGCGCGGCCGGGCGGGCAGCCAGCCGGTCCTCCCCGATTGGCTGCCCGCACCGGCCGCACGTGCCGTAGCGGCCGGCCTGCACCGCCTCCAGCGCGGCGTCGATCGCGGCCAGCTGCTCCCGCGCCTGCTCGAGCAGCGCGGCGGCGTGCTGGCGCTCGAAGGCCAGAGTGGCGCCCTCGGGATCATGCTCGTCATCGGCTCCCGCCGAGCCCGCGGCCTCGGCGATGCCCGCGAACTCCCGCTCCAGCGCGGCCACCCGCCGCAGCGTGCGCTCCCGCTCCGCCAGCAGCACCTCCCGCACGCCCGCCATGCCGCCGACCATAGCCGGTCCCCGTTCGACCTCAGGCATGGTTGAGGTTGCATGATCCGGGGATGGACGCCGATCGGCAGGCCGGACCCTGGCCGCCCGCCGGTAGCACGGTCAGCCGGGGCACCGCCGCGCCTTCAGCTGTCCTTCATGTTGCGTGGGTAACCTCCCCCAGCGTGACGGTACCAGCCGCTCGTCTCATAGCTGACCAAGAAGGTTCGCACAGCAGGCTTCGAGTACGTGACCGCAGGATGGGACGATGAGCAAAGCACACCGAGACCGCATCCGCCGGGCCATGGCGGCTAGGGAGAACGGCCGCGCCAAGGTCCGCTCGGCGACCACAGCGGTCACCATGGCCAGCGTGGTGGCGGCGGGCGCGGTGGCCCTGGCCCTGCCCGGATCCGCGCACAAGACCGTGAGCTCCTCCTCGGCGTCATCGGGCTCGTCGGGTGCCTCGGCGAGCTCCGGCTCATCGAACTCGTCTTCAGGCTCCGGCTCCACCTCCTCGGGTTCGGGCTCGTCGAGCTCAGGCTCGGCCGGCTCGGGCTCCGGCTCGTCCAGCTCGAGTTCAAGCTCGTCCGGCTCAAGCGGTTTCAGTTCGGGTTCCAGCCCGATATCGAGCTCAGGCGGCAGCCAGGCCATCTCCGGCGGCTCATGATGTCGCCTGCCCACGCCCGCGCGGATGCCGTCCGCGCGGACCCCTCCCGCGCGGATGCCGTGCGCCAGGAGGCCGGCCTCCAGGAGGCCGCGGCCAGCTGGCGTGCCCTCGGCACCCAGGTCCGGCTGGTCGTCACCGGCTCGCGGTGCCTGGCCGAGGCGCGGAGCATGCTCTCCGAAGACCTGGCCGCGGTCGATGAGGCCTGCAGCCGGTTCCGGGCGGACTCGGAGATCTGCGCGCTGCGTGGCGGTCGCAGCCAGCAGGTCAGCCCGCTGCTCGCCGAGGCCATCGCGGTGGCCCTGCGGGCGGCCGAGCTGACCGAGGGGGACGTGGATCCCACTGTGGGCGCGGCCATGTCAGCGATAGGATACGATCGTGATTTCGAACAGATTCCGGCCATTGGCCCGCCGCTGGCCGTCACGGTCGCCGCGGTCCCGGGCTGGCGCGAGGTCCGCCTGGACGGCCGGATGCTGAGCATGCCAGAAGGCGTCCGGCTTGACCTCGGGGCGACCGCGAAGGCGTGGGCCGCCGACCGTTCCGCCGCGCGGATCGCGCCGCGGGTCGGCTGCGGGGTGCTGGTCAGCCTGGGCGGTGACATCGCGGTCGCGGGTCCCGCCCCGGACGGGGGCTGGCGGATCCGGGTGCAGGACGTGACCGGCTCGCCCGATGATCCGCCGGACGGCCCGTACGCGCTGATCGCGATCTACGACGGCGGGCTGGCCACGTCGAGCACGGCCGCGCGCCGCTGGCGGCGCGGCGGCGACGTGCTGCATCACATTCTCGACCCGCGCACCGGGCTGCCCGCCGAACCGGCCTGGCGTACCGTCTCGGTCGCCGCGGGCACCTGCGCGGACGCCAACGCGGCCAGCACGGCCGCGATCATCCGCGGCCGCCGGGCCCTGGGCTGGCTGGCCGGCCTGGGCCTGCCGTCCCGCCTGGTCGGTGCCACAGGCTCGGTGTTCACGGTGGCGGGCTGGCCCCAGGACCCCCAGGACCCCCACGACCCCCGGGACGCCCAGGACCCCCACGACCCCCGGGATCCCCAGGACGCCCGGGACCGCCAGGATGTCCGGGATGCCCAGGCTCCCAGGACGCCCCCCGCGCAGTCAGAGCGAGCTCAGAACTGGCTTCCAGGCTTCGCCGAGCGCGGCCAGACAG